>JAGZCC010000055.1 GCA_018369555.1 Thomasclavelia spiroformis | reverse complement strand
TAGACAAACATATCAATTAGTATTTGAGTATATTGAGACATTTTATAACACAGTAAGAATTCATAATCATTGCGGTTATATGAGTCCAAATAATTATGAGTCAGAATTTTTCAAATGTAGAAGTTAAATAGAAAAATTTCTATTTAACTGGTACTTTTTCTTGACATAGTAGCAGCTTATATCCTCCGTGAATGGAAAAAAGCACAGGATGAGCTAAAGAGCTTCCTCGGTGAGGAATACCAGGATTATGATTTAGTGGTTGCCTTGCCAAATGGCAGGGCATGTGAGAACCGGATTATTGAGAAAGAATTTTCTCTGCTGAAAGAAAAAGCCGGATTGCCTAATGTGGTGTTCCACTCTCTCAGACATTCCAGCACTACTTATAAGCTGAAACTCAATCACGGCGATCTAAAAGCCACTCAGGGAGATACGGGCCATGCAGAAATTGACATGATAACAAAAGTGTACGCACACATCCTTGACGAGGACCGTAAGATCAACGCCCAGAAGTTTGAAAGCGCGTTTTATGCTAATCCTGATCTGCGGAATGTAAAGCCTCCCCAGGAGCCGGAACAACCTCAGGCACAAACCTTAGACCTGGCGGCATTGGTAGAACAGCTCCAAAAATCCCTGGAGCTTGCAAGCACCCTGGCCGCATTGCTTACCGCTCAAAAGGCTGGCTAAAATCTCAAATTAGCAAGAAGTCCATTTTTCTTAGCAAGCTCTCCATTTTAGTTCGTTTCCAATTAGCAAAAAATTCATTGTAACGCATAAACAAAAAAGTAACCCTCCAACCCTGGTAGATGGTTTTAACAAAAGGCTGCGGCTGAACAAAAAAAGCTGCAAACCCTTATGAATAAAGGCTTGCAGCGTTGTTCGCTGGCGTCCATGAGAGGATTTGAACCTCCGACCCCACGCTTAGGAGGCGTGTGCTCTATCCAGCTGAGCTACATGGACATTTATCAAAATATTAAGTTTTATGCAAGATTTAGACTCGAACCATCTACCGCTTAGGAGGCGATTCCTCTATCCTGATGAGGTACGAGGGCAAGTATTAAATTTTTAAAGAGTTTGCTAATAAAAAAGGTTAAACTTTGTTTCCTTTAGGAGTTTTCTGTGAACTGTGGTAGCTAGAAGTTCGATTATCCCTTTGGGAGCGTTTAATGCCGTAAATTAAAGCATAAGTGCTTGTTATGTTTAGTTGCTGATATTCTCTGGTGTACTCTCATACACCGTAGAACGTTAGCAACAAAGGTTTATTTAAAGCTCTAATTTACAAGTTGTTACATAGAAATTGATTTAAAAAGTAATATTTTTATATTTAAAAGAATAAGATAAAATAATATACTAAAGTGTAAATAAATTTTAACATTTGTATAGATAAAAAGCAATTTAAAAGTGATATAATAAGTATGAGGAGTTGATAATTATGAAAAAAGTTGTTGAGGTATGTTGTGGAAGCTATTATGATGCTCTACAAGCTAGTTATGGTGGGGCATCACGTATTGAATTGAATAGTGCTTTACATATGGGGGGACTTACACCATCATTGGCTACTTTATTAAAAGTTAAAGAAGCAACAAATTTAGAAGTTATTTGTATGGTTAGACCACGTGGAGCAGGCTTTTGTTATAGTGATGAAGATTTTGAGGTTATGAAGTTAGATGCCGAGATATTATTAGACAATGGGGCCGATGGTATTGCTTTTGGGTGTTTAGATGCACAAGGAGATATTGATATTGTTCAAACTAGAGAAATGGTTAATATCATTAAATCATACCATAAGACAGCTGTTTTTCATCGGGCGATAGATTGTGTCAATGATATTGATGAATCGATGGATATTTTAATCACGCTTGGAGTTGATCGTATTTTGACTAGTGGTTTACAGGCTAAAGCGCTACATGGAAAAGAGATGATTAAATATTTGCAAGAGGCTTACGGTAATAGTATTGAAATATTAGCGGGTAGTGGTATTAATGCTTTAAATGTTAAAAAATTAATGGACTATACAGGCATTAGTCAAGTTCATAGTTCTTGTAAAGATTGGTTATTAGATAGTACAACTAGTAGAGATGAGGTTGATTTTAGTTATCATGGAGATGAGTATGATGTTGTTAGTTATGAACTTGTAGAAAATTTGGTTGATATAGTTGAAGATGAATAATTTCAGGAGAGATATGATGTTTAATTTTATTGATAGTGATTTAAAAAAAAGAATAAAATCAGGAATAATTATTTCATCTTTTACAGTACTGTTGATTTATTTTTTAATTAATTTGGGTAATATAGTGAATTTTATTTCAATTGTTTTAGATGCTTTGAAATATTTGTTTTATGGTATTGTAATTGCATATGTATTGAATCAACCAATGAAATTTATAGAAAAAATGATTGTTAAAAAATGTAAAGAGAATAGTTTTTTATATAAAAAGAAACGGGGAGTATCGATTTTTTTAACAATAATTTTAATGATTTTATTATTGGCTTTGATTGCTAGTATCGTTATTCCAAATTTAATTGAAAGTTTAATTTCGTTGATTAGTAATATTTCATCATTTTTAGTTAATATTTTTGATAATATTGATGAAATATTTAAATATTTAAAGATAGATTTTAGAATGGAAGATATAGGTAGTGTAAAAGAATTAATTAATATGCCTTGGCAAGAAACTTTTTCACATATACTTAGTATACTTACAAAAAGTGCTGGCGGTATAATGGCAAACGCAACTAATTTTTTAGCAAAATTTGGTGCTATTTTTTCAGGTTTTACATTTTCATTATATTTACTTGGAGATAAGGAAAAATTTATATTACAGTTACGCAAAATAATTGGAGCAATTTTTGGTTATCAGATAACAAAAATAATTTTCAATTATGGTCATCGAGTTAATCAGATTTTTTCAGATTTTATTGGTGGTCAACTTACAGAAGCGTGTATTTTATGGGTTTTGTATTATACGACAATGCGCTTGTTTGGATTTCCTTACCCTGAATTAATTGCAACAATTATTGCATTATTTTGTTTTGTGCCTTTTTTTGGACCGATTGCATCAATGTTTGTAGGTGCCGTTTTAATATTATCAAAGGATTCATGGATGGCAATTTGGTTTATTATTTATTTTCAAATACTATCACAAATAGAAGATAATTTTATTTATCCTAAAGTAGTTGGTAATTCGGTGGGGTTACCGGGTATTTGGGTATTGCTTTCAATTTTTGCTTTTGGAGATTTATTTGGAATTTTTGGGATGGTCATTGCGGTGCCAAGTGCAGCATGTTTATACTCATTAGTTAGAGGATTGGTCAATAAGGCATTAAAAAAACGTAAATTGAAAATTACAGAAACAGAAATTGAACAGATAAATGATTTAGAAGATATCTATTAGTATAGTGTTAATATAATGATTTACAGATATTTATCTTTGATTTTGTTTTGATAAAAAAGTTATTAAAGCATGTTTAAATATTTAGCAATGAAAGTATTATAAAAGAACATTTATTTATGTATATTAATGTGATAAACCTCATAAGAGGATTTACATTTATAATCCCGTCTTTGACAGTTAAAACATAAAAAAATCCAAAAAGCATCGATTTTATCTTTGTTTTTTGGATTTTTGTTGTTGTATCGAATATGCGGAATTTATATGGTTTTCGTATTTTTTATGATATTTCTCATTTTTTTCTTTCCAATGATTTCATAATCTGTCCTAAATCCATATATTTTATGTAAATCATCTGTTATATCTGTTCGTTTATATGCTGGTATATATCTATTGTATTGTGTATCTATAACTTCCATATCCCTAAGTGTATTTGATAATATATTTTATAAGATAGTGGGTGAAAAGAATAGTTAAATAGTATATAATACAATTATTAATTTTTTAATAGGAGATAAGTATGAATGACAAATTAGAATATCAATTTAATTATGGCAAAGAAGACTTTGGCGATGCTGAAAAAATACGTCAATTAATTTTTGTAGAAGAGCAGGGCTTTGAAAATGAATTTGATGAAATTGATGAACATGCATATCATGTAGTTGTTTATCAAGATAATCATGCAATTGCAACTGGTAGAATGTATTTTGAAGATGAAAAGACAATGATTTTAGGAAGAATTGCAGTAATAAAAGAATATCGTGGAACAGGCCTTGGAAATAAAGTAGTTAAAAGTCTAGAAAATAAAGCAAAGGAATTAAATTGTACGACGGTAAAATTATCTGCTCAACAAAGAGCACAAATGTTTTATGAAAAATTAGGTTATCATTCTATAGGTGAAATTTATTATGATGAATGGTGTCCCCATATTACAATGTCAAAAAATATTTGATGAAAAGTTAAATAGAGGAGGCATTGATTATTATGAAAAATAAAAAAGTTTTATTTAATATACCTAATTGTTTATGTTTTTTTAGAATTTTGTTAATCCCTTTATTTTTATATGTTTACTTTGTAGCGGATTTAAAAAACCGTTATATAGTTGCTGCTTTTGTGCTGGTAATATCAGGTATTAGTGATTTTCTAGATGGTTTTATTGCTCGTAAGTTTAATATGGTTACTGATTTTGGAAAGTTTATTGATCCGTTTGCTGATAAGTTGACACAATTTGTTGTAGCAATAACATTATTATTTAATTATCCTTTAGCGTGGATTTTGTTGATTATCATTATTTTGAAAGATTTAATGTTAGCGATTGTAGGGCTTTATTTGTATGATTATGGATTGAAAATTACTGGTGCATCTTGGTGGGGGAAAATAGCTACTGCATATTTTTATGTAATTGTTATTATTTTAATTGGTTTCCACATTCCTAATACTGTTGTTAGTTTTGCGATGCTTATGACAGGAAGTATCTTGATGTTATTATCGTTTATACTGTATGCTAAAGAACTGCGATATATGGTTAAAGAAAAGGATAAATTATTGAATGAACAGAAGAATGATTAAGCAGGAGTGCTATTTAGATATGCTTGAAGAAGCAATAAATAGCGTAGAATCAGTATTGAATTATATTGATAGGATTAAAGATAAAGTTGGGGTTTTTAGTAATGATATTCTTCAAAAGGATGCTATTAGGGCACAATTTGATTTAGAACTAGCTTTGGCTAGTCTGAGTATTTTGCTTAGAAAGATGGCTGAAAATAATTTTATTGAAATTGATCGTGAAACAAGAAGAGATATTAATAGTATTATTCATTCTAATAAGTTTGAAGTTGAAAATGGTAAAGTGATTGTTTATTCACAAAAAGGTGAGGAGTTAGTTAGTATAGATAAGTTATTATCCTTTGCTCGTTCAATTCTTTAATCGACAAATATGTTTTGTCATTTTTGTTATGATAATAAGGGTGATGAAAATGGATTTTAGAAAAAATGCGGGAATTGTTTTAGTTTTTTTAGGAATGATTTTGACAATGGATAGAACTAAAGATTTCGAGGGAATTGTAGCAACAATAGCATATTATATAAGAGGATATTGGCCGCTAATTTTATGTTTTATTGGAATGTATATAATTACGACACCAAAAAAGAAGAAAAAATAGAAATTAGTATTGAAAAGTACTAATTTTTTTATTGTTCTTGTTTGATTATTGTATCTAAACAAGTTATAATGGTTCATGAAAATGGAGGATTAAAACAATGAAAAAAAGACCAATTGTATTATGTATCTTAGATGGATACGGATTAAGCAACAGAGTTGATGGTAATGCAGTTAAACTTGCAAATACACCAAATATAGATGATTTAATGATGATTTATCCAACAACTAAAATTAAAGCATCAGGTATGCCTGTAGGATTACCTGATGGACAAATGGGAAATAGTGAAGTTGGACATTTAAATATTGGAGCTGGTAGAACAGTTTATCAATCTTTAACATTGATTAATAAAGCAGTTGAAGATAGAAGTTTTTATAAAAATGAAGAATTTTTAAAAGCAATTAATAATGTAAAAGAAAATAATTCTAAATTACATATTTGGGGATTATTATCAAATGGTGGAGTGCATTCATCAAATGAACATATTTATTCTTTATTAAAATTAGCAAAACAAGAGGGAGTAGAAAAAGTATATGTTCATGCATTTTTAGATGGTCGAGATGTTGCTCCTGATAGTGGTGTTGATTTTGTAAAAGAATTAGCTGATAAAATTGAAGAAATCGGTGTCGGTGAAATTGCTACTGTTTCAGGTAGATATTATGCAATGGATCGTGATAAGAGATTTGACCGTGTTGAATTAGCTTTTGATGCAATTGTAAATCATAAAGGTGAAAGCTTTGAATGTCCGGTTCAATATGTAAAAGATTCATACGCTAAAGAAACATATGATGAATTTGTAATTCCAGGTTATAATAAAAATGTAGATGGGCAAGTATGTGATAACGATTCAGTTATTTTTGCAAACTTTAGACCAGATAGAGCAATTCAATTATCAACTGTAATTACTAATGATGGATTTTATGATCACACATTTAATAATGTGCCAAACAATTTAACATTTGTTTGTATGATGAAATATGCTGATAGTGTAAATGGTTCAATTGCTTTTGCTTTACCTAAATTAACTAATACTTTAGGAGATTATTTATCAGCTAAAGGGTTGAAACAATTAAGAATTGCAGAAACTGAAAAATATGCACATGTTACTTTCTTCTTTGATGGTGGAATTGATAAAGAAATCGAAGGGGCAACACGTGTGTTAGTAAATTCACCAAAAGTAGCTACATATGATTTACAACCAGAAATGTCAGCTTATGAAGTAAAAGATAAATTAATTGAAGAATTAGATAAAGATATTCATGATGTAGTAATTGTTAACTTTGCAAACTGTGATATGGTTGGCCACACAGGTGTTATTCCAGCAGCGATTAAAGCAGTAAGTGTTGTTGATGAATGCGTTGGTGCAGTATATGATAAAGTTCTTGAATTAGGAGGAACAATGTTAATTACTGCTGATCATGGTAATAGTGAAATGTTATTAGATGAAGAAAATAATCCATTTACTGCACATACAACTAATGAAGTACCTTTGATTTTAACAAATTCTCATTTAGAATTAAAAGAAGATGGTAAATTGGGTGATTTAGCTCCTACAATTTTACAATTATTAGGATTAGAAATTCCTGCAGAGATGGATGGAAAATCATTAATTAAATAATGAAAAAAATACTAAGTTTAATCTTATGTGTATTTTTAATTAGTGGGTGCTTTAAAGCATCCACTAATCATATAAATAAGGATGCATCACTTTCAGCAATTAATGAAATAACATATGAACAGTTACAAGATAAGTTAAATAGTGATGAATTATTTGTTTTATATATTGGAAGACCTGACTGTGGGGATTGTAGAGAATTTGAGCCAATTTTAAATTCGTATTTGAAAGAAAATAAGGGTACATATCTTTATTATTTTAATACTAAAGAAATTAGAGATGCATCAAAAAAAGAAGATGCAACTAAAAAAGAAAAAGAGTTGTATGAAAAAATTAGTAAAGAGTTGGATATTAAGTGGACTCCAGTTTTAAAGTTAGTTAATAAAGGTGAAACAATTAGTGAGTATACTTACTTGAGTGAAGAATATTATGAAATTAAAGACAGTGAGAAAAAGGAACAAGCAAAAGAGAAGTATATCGATGATTTTAAAACATGGATGTCAAATATTTATGAGTAGGTGATTAAATGAAACAATGTCCATATTGTAAAAAGAAGATTCCTGATAGCGCTAAAGTATGTCCGCATTGTGGTAAATCTTTAGAAAAAGGCTATAAACCAATGAAAAGAACAAGTTATTCTAATACAATGTATATCATTTTAGCTTTATTTTTAATTTTTTCACCAATGCTATCAACATTTTTATTTGGGAGTGCATTAAATGAACAAGTAAATGAAACAGTTCTTAGTGCGCCTAGAAAAGCGATTACCTTAGGAACTTTA
The DNA here is from genome assembly GCA_018369555.1 of Thomasclavelia spiroformis. Classification (GTDB taxonomy): domain Bacteria; phylum Bacillota_I; class Bacilli_A; order Erysipelotrichales; family Coprobacillaceae; genus Thomasclavelia; species Thomasclavelia spiroformis_A. Next base: position 8,235 of record JAGZCC010000055.1, on the reverse strand, counting down.
AATAAAGCTAATATCACTCAAGAGAAAACTGAATATTATTTTGGTTCATTGGATGATTTTGATAAATTGATTACTAATAGTGATAAGTATGTAAAAAAAATTAAGAGTTTTGAAAATGATTTGGAAGCTGTTGTTAATAAATACAATGATGTTAAATTAAAAAAAGATTATAATTTTTATGTTACTGATCAAAATAATATTTATAGTGAATTGGTATATACATTAAAATTAGATAATACTGACATATCATTAGAACTTAATTATGATTTATCTGGTAGAACGAATAATGTTATTGTTAATCAAAATACTAATGGACTACCAGATTTTGAAGCAATGAAAATCAAAGAAGATAGTTATCCGTTGTTTAAGGAACTTGTTTTATTAGTTAATGATAATCAAGAGTATAAAAGTTTTGATGAAGCTAGTAAAAAAATTAATGATTTTGAAAACAGTTTTAATGAACGTAGTGATAGTTTAGGTAATTATGGCTTAGGTGTTAGTGGTAGTGATGATAATTCTAAAACATCGATGCGAATATTATCGGGTAATGAGGGTTATCGTTTTAGACTTACTTGTAAAACTAAAGTTAATTTAGATAAATTTATTTAATTGTTTAAGATAGGATTCAGTGAGAATCCTATCTTTTTAAATATAATTTGGAATTATTGTGATTTGTTTGATCTTGGTAATGATTTGAGATATTTATTAAATAAAATAGATATGCTTAAAGATTAATATATTTTGTAAATGATGATATTAATAATTTGAAGATTGTGGATGTAATTTTTTAAATTAAGGAGGATATTAGTTTTTTATAATTTAGTGTATTTATATATAGGGAAAGCTATTGATTTTTTAAATACTTTTTGAAAAATAACGTAAAATTTTTTTTCGCTTTTTTTATCTGTTAAATAAATTTAAGTACTGATAAAATATATAATATAATGATTTTGTTGGAAAGCTATGGTTTAAAGAAAGGAGGATTGTTTTTTATAGCACTAACAAAAGGAAAGGGGAAAATATGAGAAAAGCAAAATTTGGGAAAACATTATTAGCTTTATCTATGGTGGCTACTCTTGCTGCACCTTTATGTCCAGTAAAAGCCGCTGAAGGTGGAACTGATTTTACTGAATTGATGAACTATGCATTAGATGGAAAAGCAAGTGCATCAGCTTCGCCTATTTCTTATTGGGGACCTGATAAATTGAATGATGGAATTATCAATCGTGATGCATCTAAACCAGAACAATCACGTTGGTCTAGTGAAGCAGGAGCTCCAGGATGGGCAAAAATTGATTTGAATGAAGAAAAAACATTTAAAGAATTGTTACTTGCATTTGAAAATGAAAAGGTAAGATCTTTTCATGTTGATGTATCAAATGATGATAGTAACTATACAACTATTTATACATCAGAAGATAAAATAGGAGGACATAATCAAGATACTACAGTAACTTTAAAAGAAGCAGTAACTGCAAGATATGTTAAAGTTACAGTTGATTCATTAATTTCTGGAGCATATCCAAGTGTTTCAATGTATGAAATAGGTATTTATGGTGACGAAGAATATGTTAACTTTGCAGATGAAGGAACTGTTAAAGCCAGCGATAGTGAAATTGCTTCTTTTGGTGGTGAAAACACAAACGATAATAATTTAAAAACTCGTTGGGCAAGTAACTATGAACATGGTGATAAAGCATTAACTTATACATTTGAAGAAGCAAAAGAATTAAAATCAATGATTTTACGCTGGGAAAGATGTAATGCCAAAGCTTTCCAAATTCAAGTGGATGATAATGGTGAATGGAAAACAGTTTATACTGGTACTCAACCAACTTCATTTGTGCAAAAAATTAACTTAACTGAAGGTTATACCACAACAAAAGTTAGATTAGTAATTAATGATTTCTTTGATGATTCACCTCTAGAAGATGGTTCACCTATGAATTATCCTACAGTTTCATTGTATGAAGTACAAATGTATGATAAAGAATTAGTTATTGAACCAGAAGATGTAGTTACTGTAGATGATATTGCTGCTAGTATTACATCTGCTGAATTAACTGAAGATGAAAGTAAATTAATTATGCCAACAGTTCCTACTGGTTATGAAATTAGTTTTGTAGGTGCTGATTATGAACAGATTTTGGCTCGTGATATGACAGTTTCAAAACCACTTACAACACAAAATGTTGAATTGAATTTTGAAGTTACAGAAATTGAAACTGGAGAAAAGGCTATATCACCTGCAATTAATGTAACTATTCCAGGTATTTATGATGAAGCAAATTCACAAAATGCTAAACCTAAAGTAATTCCAGAATTACAACAATGGTATGGAGAAACAGGAGTATTCGAAATTAATGACAATAGCAGAATCGTTGTTGATCCAGCTGTTAGTCAATTTGAAGATACCGCAGATAAATTTGCAGCTGATTATTTAGATATTTTAGATAAAAATATCCCTGTTGTAATTGGAACTGAACCAAAAGCTGGTGATTTCTATTTTACAACAAGTAAAGAAACATTAGATAAAGAAACATATGTTTTAGATATTGATAACTATGTAACTATTAAAGCTACTGAAAATACAGGAGCATATTGGGCTACTAGAACAATTTTACAAGTATTAAAACAAACAGGAAATCAAATTCCAAAAGGTATTACTAAAGATTATCCAAAATATGAAGTCAGGGGTCTTATGTTGGATGTTGCAAGAAAATCATTCCAAATGGATTTCTTAGAAGAATTAGTAAAAACTATGTCATGGTATAAGTTAAATAACTTCCATGTACATTTAAATGATAACTGCTTTGGTAAATTGGATGATAAAAAAACACCTGATTATTCAGCGTTCCGTCTAGAATCAGATGTACCAAATCTTACTAATACAGATTTATATTATACAAAAGATGAATTTAGAAACTTTATCCTTAACTCTAGAGAAGTAGGAGTTGAAATTGTTCCTGAATTCGATAGTCCAGGTCATTCTGGAGCATTTGTTAGAGCTAGACCAGATTTAGCTCGTGCTGATAGTAATGAATATTTGGATGTAGAAAATCCAGAAACATTAGAATTTATTAAGAGCGTATTTGCAGAATATACAAGTGGAGATAACCCTGTATTTCCTAAAGGAACTGTAATTCAAATTGGTACAGATGAATATAAACGTGGTAATAAAGAAGCATTTAGAAAATACCAAGATGAACTTTTAAAATTCATTCGAGATGAACAAGGTTATACACCACGTGTATGGGGAAGTCAAACTGAAAATGAAGGAACAACACCAATTACTGTAGATGGTGTACAAATGAATTTATGGTATGTAGGATATGCAAATCCTCGTGAAATGTATGAAAAGGGTTATAAATGTATTAACTCAAATGATGGAGATTTATATATTGTACCTGGTGCAGGATACTATTATGATTATTTAAATCAAAATCACATTCATTCATCTTGGAAACCTAATAAAGTTGGAAACTTTACAATTCCAGTTGGTGATGATCAAATGTTAGGATCAACATTCCATGTATGGAATGACAAAACAGGTCCATCTAATGATAATGGTACTAGTGATGTAGAAGTATTTGATCGTATCTTCCATATTTTACCAACATTCTCTGCTAAATTATGGGGAGATATTAAAGATTATTCAGTAAATGATTTAAATAAATTAACTGAAAAAATCAAATATGCACCAAATTCTAATCCAACATATGAAGTTGAAACTAAAGGAAGTCAAGTATTAGATTATAACTTCAATAATGATAGAGGATTAGATAAATCAGGTAATGAATTCAACATGGTAGCACAAGAAAATATTAGCTATGAAGAAGGTAAAAACCGTAATGCAATGTCATTAAAAGGTGAAACTAGTTATGTTGAAACTCCTCTAGAAGACTTAGGATTAAATTCTTATCTAGAATTCTGGATAAAACGTGATAGTAATTCTGGTGATGATGAACAAATTTTATTTGAATCAGAAAATGGTGCTATTAAAGCAGTGCAAAGAGACACTGGTAAGTTTGGATTCTCTAGAGAGGGTCGTGATTATTCATTTAATTATGAATTACCTAAAGATGAATGGGTAAAAATTAAATTAGAAACTGAATTTGCAAGAACATTATTATATGTTAATGATGAATTTGTAGATGAATTATCTAAGAGTGCAACTGGTGGAAAATGGTCAACATTAATTATTCCACTAGAACGTATTGGAAGTAAGACAAATGCATTCATCGGAGAAATTGATGATGTACAAGTTTCAAAAGAAAAAATAACTACAAAAGCTTATGCTACTTCTGAACAATCACAAGATAAAGCAAGTAATGCAATTGATGGTAATCCAGATACAATGTGGCATACTAAATGGGATGGTTCTGATAAATTACCACAAAGCATTACTCTAGAATTAGCAAAAGCTCGTGAAATTAAAGGATATAATTATTTACCAAGACAAAGTGGTACAAATGGATATATTACTAAGTATAAAATTGAAGTAAGTACAGATGGAGAAGAATTCACTGAAGTTGCTGCAGGTGATTGGGCAAGAGATGCTAAATTAAAAACTGTTGAATTTGATCCAGTAAATGCAAAATATATTCGTTTAACTGCACTTGAAGGAGTTGGCGGATTTGCAAGTGCTGCAGAAGTTTCTCCAATTTATACAAAAGAAGAAGTTATTTTAAATACTAGAGCATTGTCAGAATCTATAGAAGTTGCAGAAATTATCTTAGAAGATAGTTCTAGCTATACTTCTGAATCAGTTGCTACATTAAAGGAAACATTAGAAGAGGCTCGTGAAGTATTAATTTTGGCTATTGATCAAGGAATGATTGATGAAATGACTGCTAAACTTGATGCGGCTATTGAAGCAATGGAAGAATCAGGTGCTGTTGAAACTGATAAAACAGCTTTAAAGATTGCCCTAGATTTAGCTAATGCAATTACTGATAAAGATTTAGCTAATGTTGTACCAGTAGTAGTTAATGAATTCAAGGCAGCAAGAGATGAAGCTAATGAAGTTTACAATAATGCCAGTGCAACTCAAGATAAAGTAAATAAAGCATTTGACAGACTTGCAAGTATCATGCAAAAATTAGAATTCCTCAAAGGTGATAAAACAGCCTTAAAAGCATTTATCGATAAAGTTACAGGACTAGATTCAACTAAATATACAGAAACTTCATGGAGTGCATTTGAAACAGAATTAACTGAAGCAAATACTGTATATAACGATGAAAACGCAATGCAAGAAGAAGTAAATAATGCATACAAAGAATTAGTCACAGCTTTCTTGAAGTTAAGATTAATTCCAGATAAGAGTTTATTAGAAGACTTAATCAATAAAGCAGAAGGATTAGAAAGTGCAAATTATACCAAAGTAACATTTGATGGATTAACAAAAGCCTTAAATGAAGCTAAAGCAGTATTTGCTAATCCAAATGCAACACAAGTTGAAGTAGATAATGCAAAAGATGTTCTTGCAAAAGCAATCGCTAACTTACAAACAGTAAAAACACCAGTAAATAATGGCGATACAACAGTAAGTGTAAAAACAGGTGATGAAAGCTTAGTAGGAATATTTGCAGGAATTGCTTTATTAAGTGTTACTGGATATGCATTATTAAGAAGAAAAGAAGATTAATAAAAAAAGGCGGTTATTTTCTTAGAAAATAAGCGTCTTTTTTTACTTGGTTATAATATTGTCTGAATATGAAATTTATGTTATGATTTTTGCAGGAAATACTAAATCTAGGGGAAATGAAGTATGACAAAAGAAGTAACGAGTAGAATGAATAGAATTATTGAATTGCTTATTACATCAAAATGTCGAGATTTAAAAGAAATTGCTGATGTATTAGAAATAACTCTTCGACAGGTTAGATATGACATTGATAGAATTAATGATAATTTTGTTGATGATCATATTTTAATGATTAAAACAGATAATAGAGGTTTTATTATTATTAATGACATGGAGAGATTAAAAAAATTTAATCTTACACAAGGTAGTGAATTTAAGTTTTCTAGAGAGCAAAGAATTACTTTATTGAAAACTGTAATTGCCTTTGATATTGAGGCTTTGAATTTAAATGAAATCTCAAAAAAAGTTAATGTTACTAGAGTAACGATAAAAAATGATTTAAATGAAGTGAAAAAATTATTATCTAAATACAATTTAAAGTTAGTTTTTATAAATTATTTTTATTTAATAGGGGAAGCTGAAGATATTTTTGAATTTCGTTTAAATGTACTTAGGGGTATGGAGTATGCTTTGTATAAAGATCATTTTGAAAAAATAGAAGATTTAATTACAGAATATCTAATTAAAACTTTTCCAAATCGTCAATTACGTGATGTAGTTATTTATGTTACTGATTTTATTAGAGTTAATAATATTTTAATTAAAGATGATGATTTATATTGGTTAATTATAAATATATTATTAGTGTTATGGTATATATATATGGAAATTGAGATTCCTAATGATAAACATCGTAATGTGACTATATTACCATTTGATTATAGTGAGTTATTTGTTAATTTAGAAGATTTTATTGGGGTAACTATATCAAATGATAATCGAGTTAAAATAATGAAAATTATTTCTAGTGTTAGTACTCAAGATATTTTGGAAACTGAAAATTTTGATTGTAAAGTAATTCAATACATGTTTAATTTAATCGAGAGATTTCCAAGTAAATATCGTGATATTTTTATTAATGATGGAATGTTATTATCAGGATTATATGCACATTTAAAGTGTTGTTTGAAAAAAACAGATGCATTAGTTGATGTGTCTGAAATAAATGTATATCCAATTAAATTAGATGAACCATTAAATGAAGTCATTGAGACGTATTGTAACGAGGAAATTAAAATAATAAATTTATCTAATTATAAATATATAGAGTTATTGAAATTGCATTTTGCATCTTGTTTGTATCGTCGTAATTGTAACATGACAAAGAGAGTGGTATTAATTAGTGGGGCATCTAAATTTGCTAGAAAGCGTTTGAAAATAGTTTTAGAATCTCTTTTTGAAGTATCTGTTAAAGATGTTATTTCAAAATATGAATTACCGTTTTATGATGCTTGGCAGGATATTGATATAATTTTATTTACTGAAAGTATTCCTAAATATTTTAATAAAAATATTCAAATGGCAAGAATTAAACTTGTTTTAGATAATGATGACATTTCTATATTAAATGGATTAGGGATTTATCAAAAAAAATGCAGTGTAGATTTACATGAATTATATGTATCGTTAGATTTTTTAAAACATGATGATCAAATAGCAGTTATTGATGTAGTAAGTAAGTTTTTAGAGGAACATATGGTTGATATAAAGGATAAATTAAAAAGTATGACAAATTATACTGCTAAAATTGTTGATAATATTAGTCTTAATAAGAATTATGTTCAATTAAATAATCGAATAATTACATTATTTCAAAAAAGTGATTTTAATTATGTAGAAATGATGATAGATCGTAATGTTGATAGTGCTGTTATTAAAATTAATGCTGACACGCCAACGTCATTATTATTTATGTTATTTGATTTTTATAAAAAGTTTAGTGAAGATGGAACTTTCACTTTAAGTGATGATGAGATTATATCGTTAGCATGTAAATAGTAAAAGTAATATATTACAAGGTTTATGTTATAAACTTTTGAAATTTAAGGTAGGAATATGGTGTTAATATATAGACACCGATTGCCACCTTTTTTAGCATGTAATCAATGGATAAGAATTTTTTTATTTATACATGTTTTCAGCGGGTTCTACATAAATTTTATTTGAAAGTTTTTTAGTGAAATTGTTGATTAAATAATATTAGATAAAAATTTAAAAGTTATATTTAATGTGTTTTGTAAAAAAACGGATAATAATTATACATTTTTTTTAACTGTAAAAATAAATATATAGTTGTTAGAATATTACATATAAGGCAAAATAAGTGAAAGGGGGAATATACAATTTAATTTATGTGCCTAAAAAAGAAAGGATGAAAAGTATGGGAATACTAAGTAAAATTTGTAATAAAAAAACATAACGTGTTTCAATGGCTTTAGCACTTGCAGCTACAATGCCACTTGCTTCAGTTGTTTCTCCACTAAAAGTTAATGCGGTAGAAGAACCTGTTAGTTTAGAACGTCAGCTAATTCCATTACCAGTAGACTATGAAACGACTCAAGATAAGTTTACAGTCAGTGAAGATA
>JAGZCC010000054.1 GCA_018369555.1 Thomasclavelia spiroformis | reverse complement strand
ATAGTACTGCGGTGCGAAAATAGCAAGCTGCCGGTTCTTTTTTTTATTTAATTTTAAAATTAATCGTTCTTTATTATCGCATAATTAAATAAATACTATTGTCAAATTTTTATAAACACGTTATAATAGACAAGTAATACGTTGATGAGGACTAGTAAATAAGAAAATTGTTTTAGAGAGAAAGACATTTGGTGAAAGTCTTTTAACAATAGAATTATTGAATTCACCTTTGAGTGCGACTAATCATCGCCGTTTAGGCTACGTTACAGCTAATTAAGTGTATGACATATTGTCATAAATTAGGATGGTACCGCGATATAATCGTTCCTATAGGAACGATTTTTTATATTTTAGGAGGAAGAAAATGGAAAATGAATTATTAAAAATCAAAGAAGAGGCATTGAATAAATTAGCTAACTGTTCTTCTTTAAAAGAATTAAACGATATTCGTGTCCTATATTTAGGGAAAAAGGGTCCTATTCAAGAAGCGATGAAATCAATGAAGAACATGGATCCAGAAGCTCGTAAGACATTTGGACAAATTTCAAATCTTGTTAAACAAGAATTATCCAAAGCTGTCGAAGAGAAAAAGGAATTATTGGAAAATCAGGCAATTTTAGATAAAATAAATAAAGAAAAAATTGATATTACGTTACCTAGCTATAAATTAGATCAGGGATCATTACACCCTCTATCAACGATTGTTGCTGAGTTAGAAGATCTATTTTTAGGAATGGGATATCAAATTGCTGAAGGTCCTGAAGTTGAAAGTGATTATTTTAATTTCGAATTGATGAATTTACCAAAAGGACATCCAGCACGTGATATGCAAGATACATTTTATATTGATGAAAATACACTTATGCGTACACATACATCTCCTGTTCAAGCACATACATTATTAGCTGCTAAAGGAAAGGGGCCAATTAAAGTAATATGTCCTGGTAAAACTTATCGCCGTGATGATGATGATGCTACTCACTCGCATCAGTTTATGCAATGTGAAGGTCTAGTTGTTGATAAAAACATTACAATGGCTGATTTAAAAGGAACATTGGAAGTATTTGCTCGTAAATTTTTTGGTGAAAAACGCGAAATACGTTTACGACCTTCATATTTCCCATTTACTGAACCTTCTGTTGAAGTTGATATTTCTTGTCATAATTGTGGTGGTAAAGGTTGCCCAATGTGTAAACATACGGGATGGATTGAAATTTTAGGTGCGGGAATGGTAAATCCCAAAGTACTTGAGATGTGTGGTTTTGATTCTAAAGTATACCAAGGGTTTGCTTTTGGAATTGGAATTGAACGTGTTGCAATGCTTAAATATGGTATTGATAATATCCGTAATTTCTATAATGATGATATTAGATTTTTAAATCAGTTTATAAGAAAGGAGTAGAAGAATGGATATTAGTTTAAAAGTATTAAATAGATATATAAAAGTTGATGATCAAGATCCTAAGGAACTTGCTGATAAAATTACTTCAATTGGATTGGAAGTAGAGGGAATGCATAATTTGACAAATGGCAATAATATGACAATTGGATATGTATTAGAATGTGTTCCACATCCTGATAGTGATCATTTAAATATTTGTAAAGTAGAAGTAAAACCAGGAGAAATTAGACAAATTGTTTGTGGAGCACCAAATGTTGCTGCTAATCAAAAGGTAATTGTTGCGAATCCAGGATGTGATTTAGGTAATGGGTTTATTATCAAAGAAAGCAAAATTAGAGGAATAGAATCTAGTGGAATGATTTGTTCAATTGCAGAACTTGGATTAGATCAAAGATTGTTAAAACCTGAAGATAAAGACGGAATACATGTATTAGATGATAATGCACCAGTAGGTGAAGATCCTTTGGAATATATGGGACTTAAAGATACAATTTTAGAGATAGGTTTAACACCAAATCGAGCTGATTGTATGGCATTAACTTCATTTGCATATGAAGTAGGTGCAATTTTAAAACGTGATGTAAATTTACCAAAAATTGAAACAAAAGGAATAGATGGAAGTGGAATAAGTGTCAAAGTGGATACTGATTTATGTTCTTTTTTTGGTGCTAAATTAGTAAAAGGTGTTACAACAAAAGAGTCCCCTGAATGGTTAAAAAATGCTTTGCTTGCAAGTGGAATCAAACCAATTAATAATATTGTAGATATTTCTAATTTTGTTATGTTAGAAACTGGTCAACCTATTCATATGTATGATTATGATAAATTAAATAAAAAAGAGTTTGTAGTTAAAACAGGATTTGATTGTAAAGAGATTTTATTAGATGGTGAAGAATATGCAATTGAACCTAATGATATTATTGTTTCAACTGATGATGGAATTGGTTGTGTTGCAGGTATTATGGGATCAAATAGTACAAAAATTGATGAAAATACAGTAAATATTGTAATTGAAGTTGCTACTTTTGATGGTGCAACTTTAAGAGAAACTGCAAGACGTTTGAATTTATTAACTGATGCATCACAACATTATATTAAGGGAGCATTAAATACTGCTAATTCTTTAAATATTTTGGAAAGATGTGCAAATTTATTAGAGGAACTAGCTGGCGCTAAAGAAATTTACAAAAGCATAACAACTAATTTAAGCATTGAAGAACGATATGTAGAAGTTTCAACAAGTAAAGTAAATGGTTTATTAGGAACAAATATCACTACTTTAGAAATAGAAGAAATATTTAATTCATTAAAATTTGAATTTATATTAGATGGAGAACACTTTAATGTTAAAATACCAACATATCGTAATGATATTACAATGGCAGCAGATTTAATTGAAGAAGTAGCGCGTATTTACGGATATGATAAAATACCATCAACGTTGCCTGAAATGTCTATGACAGTTGGAAAAAGAAGTGATGTTCAAGCAAAAAAACATATGATTCGTAATTTGCTTAAGGATCAAGGCTTACATGAAACATTAACATATTCTTTAACTTCACCGACATCAGTAGATGATTTTAATATTTTTCATACTAATGAAACAATTAAATTAGCGATGCCATTAGGAGAAGAAAGAAGTGTAACTAGAAAATCAATAATTAGTTCATTATTACAAGTAATTAACTATAATCAATCACATAATATTAAAGATGTTAATATTTTTGAATTGTCCACAACATATTCTAAAGATACTGAATTGCAAAATTTAGCAATTGCTTGTTGTGGTGAATATAATAGCTTACCATTTAAGCAGATTTCGTATAGAGTTGATTACTATTTAATGAAAGGTTTTGTAGAAACACTCTTTAAAAATCTAGGTATCGAAGAATCTCGTTATAAATTAGTAAGAGTAGATCAAGATGATACTAACTATCATCCTGGTAGATCAGCATATATAATGATTGGAAAAGAAATAGTAGGTGTGATTGGCAATATTCATCCGTTAATGGAAAAGAAATATAATGTAAAAGATGTATATGTTGTAGAACTGAATTTAACGCTATTATTAAACTTAAAAACAAGTAAAGTTAAATTTGTTGATATTCCAATGTATCCATCAGTGAGTAGAGATATTGCTTTAGTAATGGATAAAGATATTGCTGCATATGATGTATGTCGTAAAATTGTTCAAGCAAGTAAACAATTAGTCAAAGAAACTAAGATATTTGATGTTTATGAAGGTGAACATATTGGAGCTAATAAAAAATCTGTAGCAATTAATTTACTTTTCCAAGATCCAAAAGGAACTTTAGAAGAAAATACTGTAAATGCAGTAATGGAAAAGATTTTAGAAGCAGTATCAAAAGAATTTGATGCAGTGTTAAGAGCATAATAAAAAGATAAACTAACGCTACATAAGGAAGTATTAAAAAAATAATTTTATGAGCGTTGTAAAAGTACAAAGGACAGAGTATAAGGTAAGAATGCTTTTGCTCTGTCTTTTTAATTAAAATAAAAACCAGATCAGCAAATAAATGATGTCTGGTTTATATAAAATTTATAATTTAGGGATACTTTTATATTCAAGAGAAATTAATTGATCAGGGTTACTTGATATGCATGATAGGAGCTTTGTTGCTTTAAATTCAAGATCTAAAGCTGGGTGTTGATAACTAGAAAAGTTAGTTATTATTTTATACTTACAGGTTTTTTTGATTTTATTTAGATATGCTTGTCCAATCTCATTCATTTTTAAAACTCTAATATAGTCGATTTTCATACTTTCAATAATCGTATTTTTATTATTATTCATTAAAATATGAATTAACATTCTTTGGATTCTGGAACGCGTATAACGTTTAGAAGTCAAAGATGTTATAAATTGATTCATATCTTTGCATAAAAATATTTTTTCTTTAAGTAAATTTTCTATCCCTTCATCAACAAGGTGAATATGTTTTAATTCATCTTTTGAAATTACTAAAAGTTTGTAGCGTAAAAAAGGGAAAAAGTCTTCAAAAAAATAAAATTCATTATATTCATCGTAATTACAAATTTGATTTGTTAGTGCTATATTATTTTTCAATGCATACCTTATAGCACTTGCTGAACATATATTTTCAAGTTCTAAACTATGAAAATCATTTGTTCTTTTTATACAATGTAGATTAATTTGATAATTATTATTTATGATTTCTTTTACATATGCTAAACCTAATAAATCATTAGGGGTAGTAATACTTTTATTCATTAAAATTGATAATGCTTTATTACAAGCATCAGGATAACGTAAACCTAAATTTAGTTGTTGCTTTATTAATGTATTATAATCATTGGAATTATTTTTTATTGTCAAAGCGATGTCTTTAAAAATATTGATATTACCATTTTCACTTCCAAATACAATATCAGTAACATTTAATTTATGAAGTATTTCAATTGCTCCTTTAGCAAAATAATCAGCACTTTGTACACTATATACAAATGGTAATTCAATTACTAAATCAACACCATTTTTAATTGCTACTTTGGCTCTTGTCCATTTATCGCTTATTGCAGGTTCTCCACGTTGAACAAAATGACTTGACATAATTACTATTGTTACATCAGGATCAATCAGTTCTTTTGCTTTGTTTAAATGATATAAATGTCCTTGATGAAAAGGATTATATTCAACAATTAATCCAAGTACTTTCATAAATTGACCTTCAAAGGATATTTAGTAAATTTTTTAATAACTTTAAATATTGTTGAAACAATCATAATTGCTAATGCTAGGCAAGCAGAAATAGCAATGGTATGGATGAAACTATCAATAAATAACGATGTATTTCCTTGAGTACAATAAAGCATTGTTTGATAAATTCCACGTCCAGGTACAAGTGGGAAACAACCAATGATTAAAAATATTGTTACAGGCGCTTTAAAGATACGAGCAGCAATTTCAGAAAATAAACTTATTATTGTCATTGCAATAAAATAAGCGACTAATTCATTATTAAAATTATCAAATAATAAAAATACTAACCAACCTAGTGCTCCTCCTAAAGAACTAACTAAAATAAATCGTAATTGGTGATGAATTCTAAAAATTAAAGAAAAACCAATACAAGCAACAAATGCACTAAAACATTGAATAAAATTACTCATTTTAACCTCCTAAAAGTATCATCATCGTTCCAACACCAACTGCAATAAAAGTAGCAGTTAATAAAGCTTCTAACATACGCGCAGTACCTGAAATATAATCACTGACCATAATATCTCTTAAACTATTTGTAATTGCTACACCTGGTGTTAAAATCATTAGACAACCAATAATTACAGCTTGAAGATTTGAAATAAACCCTATCTTATTACTAATAATTGCAATTAGTGTTAAAAGCATGCTAGATAAAAGAGTGCAGACTAAATTATTAATTTCAAGAAGTTCTATCAACCAAATGAAAAAATAGAGTATCAAACCAATAAAAAATCCACAAATCGTTTCATTGATTCCTCCGCCAAAAAAAGTTGTAAAAGAAGCAGTACCGATTCCATAACCCAAAAATACAAGTTTCATATTTGTAGGAATATTTATAATTTCATCAACTTGTGATTTTAAAGTGTAGTAATCAGGACAATTACAACAAACATTACGTACTAAATTATTTAGTTCATATAGTTTTTCTAAGTTAACTCGATTTTGTTGGGTCCGTTTAGATAAAGTAAATGTATGATAATCATGTGTTTCAATTGTAAGAGTAAAATATGTTGGTAGTGCAAATACTTCAACATTTTGATAACCATAGCTTTTACACATCCTTAATAGCGATTCTTCTACTCGATATATTTCAGCTCCATATTTTAATAAAAGACGACCAATTTCGCCGATTAGATTAATAAGTTTTTGTTCGTTCATAATTCACCTCAAATCATACAAAAGTATACCATGAATAAAATTTAAATGATATAAAATGATAGTTAATATTTATAAATTATTATGATAAAATAATCTTGGTGATAATCATGCTAAAAGGCTATCAATATAAAATGAAAATAGCTATATATATTATTGAAAAAAATAGTCAAATATATGCAATAACAACAGACAATAAATATGAATATATCCAAGAGGAAACAACATTAATAAAAGAAGCAGCAAAACAATTAAATGAATATTTTAAAGGAAAACGAAAGGTATTTGATCTACCTTTAGATTTATCTGGAACTGCCTTTCAAACAAAAGTTTGGCAAGAATTACTTAAAATACCATACGGCAAAACAGTGAGTTATAAAGATATTTCAATAGCAATAAATAATCCTAAGGCCTATCGAGCGGTTGGAATGGCAAATAATAAAAATAGAATTATGATAGTAGTGCCATGCCATCGAGTAATAGGTTCTAATAAAAAATTAATAGGTTATGCTGGTGGATTGAAATTAAAAGAATATTTATTGGATTTAGAAAAAAATAATAATTAAAATTTTAGTTTGTATAAATATGAAAAACTAATATATAACTGATTGAGGGATAATTCATGCAGTTTTTTTATTAGATATTGTTAGAATAAATTAAATAAATAATATCTAACTGCTACTATTTTTGTATATATGATAAGTAAAGTAGAAACATAGTTTATATTTAATTGTGTCAGTTGGAATATTTTTATCTTGCTAGTGTGTATTACATAGCAAGATATATTTATTTTAATGATAATTTTTAAATTAATGTAATTTGCAAGAGGGTTATTAAGTAATTATTATATTTTTTCCTAGGAAATAATATAATAATTAGCGGGATTTTGTTGATATTTAAGATGATTTATATTTTGTAATTAAAAAGAAGTATTAAAAAATTAATCAATTTATAAAAAAAGTCGCAAGAAAAAAATAATTAATTATAATATATATAGAGAGAAAGTGGGGATAATAAAATGTTAAGAAATGAAAAAATGAGTAAAACTAAAATTATTTGTACAATTGGACCAGCATCAGAAAGCAAAGAAATGATGAGTAAATTAGTAAAGGCTGGAATGAATGTAATGAGACTTAATTTTTCTCATGGAAGTCATGAGGAACATTTAAATAGAATTAAATTAATTAGTGAAATTAATAAGGAATTAGGAACATCTGTGGCAATATTATTAGATACTAAAGGTCCTGAAATAAGAACAGGAAATTTTAAAGGGGGAAGAGCAGAATTTAAAAAAGGACAAATTGTTACTATATGTCAAGAAGATATTGAAGGCACAAGTGATTGTTTTACGATATCTTATAAAGATTTATATCATGATGTAAACCCAGGAAGTTTTATTTTAATAAATGATGGACAAGTTGAATTATTAGTAGATCATGTTGATGGTACGAAGATAGTATGTGTTTGCGCAAATGATGGAATTGTGAAAAATAAACGTGGCATAAATGTACCAGGAATAAAATTAGGTTTTGACTATTTATCTAAACGAGATATTGATGATTTAAAATTTGGATGTTTACAGCCGTTTAATTATGTAGCAGCATCATTTGTAAGAAGGGCACAGGATGTTTTTGATATAAAGAAGCTATTAATTGAAAATGATCGACCAGATATTCAAGTAATTGCTAAAATTGAAAATAAAGAAGGAGTTGAAAATATTGATGAAATTTTAAATATTGCTGATGGCATAATGATTGCTCGTGGTGATTTAGGAGTTGAAGTACCGGCAGAAGATGTACCATTAATTCAGAAAAATATAATTAGCAAATGTAAAGATATGGGAAAAATTGTTATTACAGCAACGCAAATGTTAGAAAGTCTGCAAACAAATCCACGTCCAACTCGTGCAGAGGTAAGTGATGTTGCAAATGCAATTTTTGATGGAACAGATGCGATTATGCTTTCAGGTGAATCAGCAGCAGGGCAATATCCACAAGAATCAGTTATGACAATGAGCCGTATTGCTTTAAAAACTGAACAAAGCTTAGATTATGAAACACTTCACCGTCAAGCTGTTTTAACTGCAGCTAAAGATACATCAGAAGCAATTTGTATGTCTGTTGCTGAAATTGCTTCAAAATTTCAAGTTGAAGCAATTATTGCTTTTACAGAAAGTGGATTTACTGCACGTAAAATGTCACGTTATCGTCCTGAGGCAAGGATTATTGCAGCTACGCCTAATATCGATACAACAAGATCGTTAGCTCTTAATTGGGGAGTAGCACCAGTTATTTGTAAAACTATGAAAACACGTTCGAGTATGATGGATTATGCAGAAATTATTGCTAAAGAAAATGGCGTGACTTCTGGAAGTTTGATACTTGTTACAGGGGGAAAACCTGGCTTAATTGGCGATACTAGTTATTTAGAATTAGTTAGAGTAAAATAATTTCATATAAAAAAGGAAGAATATTTTTAAAATCTTCCTTTTTTATATCGTAAATCTAGCGTGAAAAATAAGCATAATAAACAACGAAATTTATACGTGCATATTCCTCTAGCGTATTATTTAAATATATTTGTTTTATTAATTAAAGAAAATGCTTTTTCAATCGTTTGAATATCTTGAATTAATGCAATTCTTACAAACCCTTCTCCATAAGAACCAAAAGCATTACCTGGAACAAATAAAATTCCTGTTTGATTAAATAAGTCATCTACAAAGTCAAATGATGTTTTGTACTTATCTGGTATCTTGGCCCAAATAAACATAGTACCTTTAGTTTTATCAATTTTCCAACCAATTTTTTTTGCATTTGTTAAAAAAGCATCACGACGTTCTTTATATGCGTTACGTGTTTGTTCAACACATGATTGATCTCCGGTTATTGCTTCAATTGCTGCTAATTGGATTGGAATAAACATGCCATAATCAATATTAGATTTTAAAGTTTTAATTTGTTTAATGATTTCACTATTTCCAAGAGCAAAACCAATTCTAGCACCGGCTAGGCCATATGTTTTTGATAGTGAATTAAATTCAATTCCAACATCTTTGGCCCCTGGATATGATAAAAAGCTTTTACCTGGTGTTTCAAATAATAGTTCACTATAGGCATTATCATGTAAGACAATAATCTCATTCTCCTTTGCAAATTGAATTAAATTTAGATAAAACTCATCATTTGCAACTCCACATGTAGGATTATTTGGATAAGAAACAACCATAAATTTAGCTTTTTTTGCAATATTTTTATCTATTTTACTAAAATCAATTAAATAATCATTTTCTTTTAATAGTGGCATTTCAACAATTTTAGCCCCTGCAATTAAAGGACCATCTTTAAATATCGGATAACTTGGATTAGGAACTAGTACAATGTCATTTTCATCAATTAATGTCATTCCTAAATGAGATAAACCTTCTTGTGAACCTAATAAAGAACAAATCTCATCATTATTTAAATTTACATTATATCGTCTTTGATACCAGTTAATCACAGCATCAATTAGTTCTGGTAAATCGTTAATGGCATATACATAATTTTTTGGATCTAACGATGCTTTTGAAAGTGTTTCGCGTATATTTTTAGAAGGGGGTATATTAGGAGTACCAGTGCTAAAATCAATTACCGGTAAACCAGCTTCTTTTCTTTGTTTTGTTTTTTTTGCTAAAGTAGTAAAAATACTTTCAGAAAATAAATTCATTCGTTTTGAAAAATTCATTTAATAATTCACCTCTGTTCTATTCTAATATATTTTTGAAAAGTGATAAAGTAAAAAATTATTTTTATGAAATAAAATCAAGTGATGTTCTAAAAGTAATGATAAATCATATAAATAAGACAAAGAGAGGAGTTAACAATGGAAACTAAAAATATCTTACATGATATCGCTAAAAGATGTGATGGGGACATATATTTGGGGGTTGTAGGACCAGTTAGAAGTGGAAAGTCTTCATTTATTAAACGATTTATGGAAAAAGCAGTTATACCATATATTGATGATAAAGATGCAAAATTACGAGCAATTGATGAATTGCCACAATCTGGTAAAGGTAAAATGATAATGACAGTTGAACCGAAATTTATTCCTAATCAAGCGGTTGAAATGCTTATGGATGAAAATTTTAGAGTAAACATTCGTCTGGTTGACTGTGTAGGTTATGTAATTGATGGCGCAAAAGGATACGAAGATGAACAAGGAATTCGTTATGTTAAAACACCTTGGTATTTAGAATCAATACCTTTTGATCAAGCAGCAAAAGTGGGAACAAAAAAAGTTATTCAAGATCATTCGACAATTGGAATTGTAATTACTAGTGATGGAAGTGTTTGTGATATTCCTGGGGCAAATTATAGAGAGGCAACTGATAGTATTATTGAAGAACTATTAGAAATTGATAAACCTTTTATTGCAATTGTTAATAGTAAAAACGTAAATAGTAATGAATGTAAAAAAGAAGTAGAACGTTTGAGCAATAAATATGATGTACCAGTAATTGCTATGGATGTAACAAATATGGAAGAACCTCAAATAGTTTCTTTATTAAAAGATGCGTTATTTGAATTTAAAATTAGTGAAGTACGTATTGAAGTACCAAAATGGCTAGCAATGATGTCAAATAATCATTGGTTAAAACAAACATTAGATACATCTTTAAAAGAATCATTACAGTCAATAAAAAGGTTTAGAGATGTTGAAAGAATTGCTGAATCTATTTGTCAATATGATTTTGTCGATAAAGCATATTTAACAGGGATTGATACAAGTACATCAAGTGCTACATTAAAAATAGAAGAACGAGATGGATTATATAATGAAATATTAGAAGAAATAATTGGGGATAGAGGATTTGATCAAGCAACATTTTTAACATTTATTCAAGAATTAGTAAATATTAAAAAGGAATATGAAAATTTTTCTAATGCAGTAAAAATGGTTAAACAGACAGGGTATGGTTATGCCATTCCAAAGCTTGAAGAAATTGAATTAAGTGATCCGGAATTGATTAAACAAGGACCACGATATGGAATGAAATTAGTTTCTAAAGCAGGAACTACGTATATGATTAAAATTGATATTGAAAGTACGTTTGAACCAATCATTGGTTCAAAAGAACAAGCAGAAGCATTTATTGATTATTTAAATTCTAATGGAAATGATAAAAAAGCAATTTTTGATTGTGACGTTTTTGGAAGAAAATTAGGTGATTTAATTGAAGAGGGAATGTATATTAAGTTAAATGCAATTCCTGAAAATGCTAGTCAGCGAATACATGATATATTATCTAAAATTGTTAATAAAGGAAAAAGTAATGTTATTGCAATTGTGCTATAAAAGTGCTTGAAATCGGTAATTTTTAATGTTATACTTTCGTGGTATTAGATTTTTGGAGGTACTTATGAATAAAAAAGAATTGATTGAATCAGTGTCTAAAGAAAGAAACTTAACTAAAAAAGATGCCGAAATTTTAGTTGATACAGTTTTTAATACAATTACTCGTAGCGTTATTGAAGGTGACAAAGTTCTAATTTCTGGATTTGGAACATTTAAAGTAAATGATCGTAAAGCTCGTAAAGGAATTTCTCCTAAGACGCAAGAAGAAATGATCATTCCTGCTAGTAAAACTGTTACATTTAAACCAAGTAATCGTTTAAAAGATGCAATGAATTAGCCATTGTATCTTTTTATTATATAAATATAACGATTTAAAACTAGAAATGAAGAATAAATCACATAATAATTTGTAGGTTATCATATTAAAAAAATATATCTTAACTTGTAAATTTAGTGGATATATGCAAAAAGAGGATGACTTATTCAAACGCTCTTGTCAGCAATTTAGTAATAACAGTAAATAGTAAGAAATTAGTAGATGGAAAGATTTGAATAATTAAATAGTATAAAACAGATATATGTATATAATAAAGTAAAGAAGCTTTATATTTATCAATTTAATTTTTAAGTATATTAAATTTATGTTAATGAATTGATAATTTATTAAGATATATTAATTGAAATTTAATTGTCAAGCTGATATATGGTAGGATGAAATGAAAAACTTAATAATTCTTCGTATTTAATTAATTGTATTATTAATAATAAGTTAATAATACAGTGTATAATAGAGTTAAAGGAGTTGATAAATATGCCATTTTATTATTATTCGATGTCATCTAGTTATATGTTAGGTTATTTACTAGTTGCCATTGGGTCAATAATTATGATTTATGCGCAAATAAAAGTAAATAAAACATATAGTAAGTATGAAAAAGTACCTAATAGTAGAGGAATTACTGGGGCAATGGTTGCACGAGAGATACTTGATAAAAATGGATTACATGATATTAAAATAAATCGTGTGAGTGGAAAATTATCTGATCATTATGATCCAAGAAATAGAACTATTAATTTATCTCAAGGAATTTTTGATGGAACTTCAATTGCTGCTTTGGCTGTTGCTAGTCATGAATGTGGGCATGCTATTCAGCATAAACTTCATTATCGTCCACTTGTATTTAGAAATGCAATTATTCCTTTTTGTAACATTGGACAACATTTAGGATGGATTGCTGTTTTTATTGGCTTACTGATGGGAAGTTCAAGTGTTGCTTGGATTGGAGTTATTTTAATGAGTGGTATTTTAGTTTTTCAACTTGTAACTTTACCTGTTGAATTTGACGCATCATCTAGAGCATTAAAAATATTGAAATCTAATTATTTGAGTTGCAATGAGTATAGTGGGGCTAAATCAATGTTATCTGCTGCTGCTTTTACTTACGTTGCAGCAATGCTATCAACTATTTTATCATTATTTAGAATTATATTGATTGTAATAGGTAATGATCGTGATTAGTTAATATGGGATTCATTTTATGGATCCTTTTTTAGATTTAAAGATAATATATTTTTCTTTTATAATATAGGATTTGATAGTATAATAGGCATAGAAAGTTGGTGAGATTTTGAAATTTTTACGAAAGCATAGGTTTAATATTTTGATGTTTTTTTTAGTACTTGTGTTTATTGTAGTGAGTTTTTATATGCTTTGGGTACATATTCCTTATGCTAGTTATAAAAATGATTTAATTAAGGTAGAGCAAGAAATTGTAGCAGAAAATGGATATGAGAGCTCTGATTATTTTAATCGTTATGATGGAGAAAAGAGTTATTATATAATACATGGTAAAAAAGATAATAAAGAGCAATATGCTGTTTTTAATGAAAAAAAGAAATTTATTAAATCATATAGTGAAGATATTGTTGATAAACAGGTATGTATTGAAGCTTTTAAAGAAAAATATAAACATACTCCTGATGATATTGAAATAGGATATGAAAATGAAATATTTGTATATTGTTTATTGTATCGTGGTGAAAACTCGTTGATTTATGCATTTTATGGAATTGATGATGGTGAATTTATAAAGGCTTATAGAATTAATAATAGTAGGTAAATTGTATGTTAAAAGAATTAATGGAATATAAATGTATTGATATTGGGCGTTTATTGTTGTTAAGAGCTAAAGAATTTCAAATTGAAGATAATGAATGTCATATTTTGTTGCTTGTATATGTTTTAAAGGAGATTGGTGTAAAAACAGTAACTCCTCAGCTGATTCAAAGTTATTCAACTTTATCTAATCAAGAGCTTAATAAGGTGTTGGGAAATTTATTAGATAAAAAGCTTATTTATAATCATTTAGGTGCAATTGATTTGAATAATCTTACTGAAAAGTTGCTACAAAAAAAAGAAGATGAAGTTGAAAAAGAAAATGATTTTGATTTGATTGCTATTTTTGAAGAGCAATTTGCAAGAGCTTTATCACCGATTGAAATTAATATAATTAAAGAATGGAAGAATTCTAATTATAGTGATGATATGATTGTAAAGGCGTTAAAAGAGGCTGTTAAGAGTCAAGTTTTTAATTTTAGATATATTGAAAGGATTCTTATTAATTGGTCTCAAAATGGAGTTAAACAACGTTATATTGAACAAGATGAACCAAAACGTGTGGTACCTATAAGTGATTATAAGTGGTGGGAAAATGAATAAGGAAAAGACAACTAAAGTATTAAATTATTTTGAAGAATTGTTTCCTGATGCATATTGTGAATTAAATCATGATAGTGATTTTCAATTATTAGTAGCAGTAATGTTGTCAGCACAAACAACTGATAAAAAGGTAAATGAATTAACAAAAGATTTATTTAAAAAATATCCAGATGTGATAGCTATGAGCCAGGCATCTTTAGAACAGTTACAAGAGGATATTAAGACTATTGGTCTATATCGTAATAAAGCTAAAAATCTTTTAGCCATGTCTAAAATGTTAATCGATAAATATAATGGTATAGTACCTAGTGAGCAAAAAGAATTAGAAAGTTTACCAGGAGTGGGGCGTAAAACAGCCAATGTAGTGCGTTCGGTTGCGTTCGATATTCCAGCTTTTGCAGTTGATACACATGTAGAAAGAATTTCTAAACGTTTAGGATTTGCTAAAAAAGATGATAGTGTGTTAAACGTTGAAAAAAAATTATGTCGCTCTATTCCAAAAGAACGTTGGAATAAATCTCATCACCAATTTATTTTCTTTGGTAGATATTTTTGTAAAGCAACTAATCCTAATTGTAAGGAATGTAAATTATTTGATATGTGTAAAGATTCAATAAAGATAGAAAGAGTCAAATAATATATACAATGTTATTAAGTTAAGTAATTGATGATATATGAGGTGTTTGTAATATAGAAAAGTGTTTTGAAGCTAAAATACAATTTTATGGACGCTGTAAAACTAAAGAAGCAGTATAGAAGGTTGAAATGCTTTTTATGCTGTTGTTCTTTTATTAAAAAATATTAGCTATTTTAACAATTTTTTATTGTAATTAAGTACAAAGAAAGTAAGGTGTATGCAAGAGGAGAAAGATTTATTTAAATTTTAATAAATATAGGTATGATATAATTAGCAATAATCTTAACAAATTAAGAAACAAACAAATTGCTGATGGAAGATATACCACTGTTGTTGATGAATAATTATTAAATTTATCAATATATCAAGATAAATAAAGTTAAAATTAGATAAAAACGAGATATTGATTAAATTGATATTTAAGAAAATTATTTAATCTTTTATTTTATCTTACTTATTGAAGTAAAAAATATATTGTGTATTTGAAATAAGAACAGATAAAATTATTTACGATAAGCTTATTTACAATAAAAATAGCGAGTATCTTTTGGTGGATAATCGCTGTTTTTATTGTAATGATGCTTTATATTCCTCTCTCCAATTTCCCATAGCGTCCAAAATAGGTTTTAGACTTTCTCCTAAGTCTGTTAAAGTATATTCCACTCTTGGTGGTACCTCCGCATATACGGTACGGATCAATAAGCCATTTTCTTCCATTGCACGGAGTTGAGCAGTTAATACCTTTTGAGATACATTACCAATTGATTTTTTCAGTTCGCCAAATCGCTTTGTTCCAGTAAGTAAGTCACGTAAAATTAAAACTTTCCATTTATTCCCAATTAAAGTTAATGTTGTTTCAACAGGACAAGCAGGCAATTCTTTAATTGTTTTTTGATTACTCATAGTAATATCTCCTTACAATAGTTTTTATTTGAAACTTTAGATATAATTATACTATTGCGTTTTAAAGTAATCAAGTTTCCAATCATGATCAATTTGAAAATAAAAATTATTTTACACAAATAATTTTTAAAAAGCTTAAAATTATGCATTTGTTTCCTCATGGTAACTATACCACAATAAAGTGCTTACTTTACAGTGAAAATTAAGATTCATATAATATAGTTAAGAGTTATGAAGAACGGCCGTTTTGAAGCTCAAAATAAATTTTAAAAATTTTGGCAACAGCCAAACTAAGATCAAGGAGCTAACTATATAAAATTCAAGTGTTTTTTATGAAAAAGTTTGAAAATATGAAAATAGTGAATTTACAAGTTAACTGTTAAAGTTCTTTGAAAAG
>JAGZCC010000053.1 GCA_018369555.1 Thomasclavelia spiroformis | reverse complement strand
TTTCAACGACTTGATCAGGATTTAAGATAGTGAGCGATTTACAGCTGATATCTAAAATGCCTTCAATAAAGAGTTTAAGTAAGTAAAAAGAATCCGGATTTTAGTCACTTACAAGAGAGTGTTTAAACATGAAATCATTTTTAAAATCATAGATTTTATCTACTCGTTTAACCAATTTGATCACCTCATTACCATATACTTTTTTAGTGATCATTTTTCTTTTTTATTTATATTTTAATTAATTTAAAATATAAATAAAAAAGCTGCCAATATTATTCTTATTTAACAGCCCTATAATAGTTATCTATTTTTATCTAACCTATATAAAAATTTTTTAACAATGAAAAAATAACTATCTTAATAAAACTTACAAATATCCTCAACACTTTTACGTTTTGGACGGTCAACCTCAATATCCTTATAACCCAAAGCAATTAGTGACACAATTGTTTCTTCTACTGGAATATTTAACATTTCTCTAATTTTATTTTCATCACGAATTCCCATAATTAAAGTACTTAAACCTAATTCAGTTGCTTTTAAAATCATATTTTGATTATGTAAGCCAAGATCATAGCATCCCCAGCCATTAGCTAATTCATTACAAGCAGTTCCATCTCGTTCAAAACCCGAACGATTTTTTATAAAAGTTGTAACAACCAATACAGGGGCATCTTTACAATTTTCTTGGTTAAATAACGGTAAACAATTGTTTTTAAACGCATCTAAAATTTCTTTAGAAGTAATTATATGATAACGTGCAGTTTGACTATTTTTCCATGATGGAGCTTCAATTCCTGCTTCAATTATTTGCTTAATTAATTCCATATCCACTGTTTGCTCTTTATATTTTCTAATACTTCTACGTTTTTTTATTACAGTATCTAATTCCATCTTATCCCTTCTTTCATAAAAGATTATAACATAAAAGGGCTAGTAAAAGCCCTTATTTATTTAATTCAATCATTAAATCACAGATTTTATTAGAAAATTCTACTGGATTTTCAATTGAGAACCCTTCAATCAACAATGCTTGATCATACAAAATACTAGCATAATCCCCTATTTTATCTTTATTATTTTCATATACTTTTTTCATCGCATTAAAGATATCATGATTTGGATTGATTTCTAAAATTCTACCCGCTTTAATATCATTACCCTCAGGCATTTGATTTAATACTTTTTCCATTTCAAATGATAACCCCTCACTTGAAACCAAACATACTGGATGTGATTTTAAACGTGAAGATACTTTAACATCAACAACTTTATCACCTAATGCATCTTTAATAGTTGTCAACAAATCCTTATTTTCTTCATTAGTTTTTTCTAATTCTTTCTTTTCTTCTTCACTTTCAATATCCAAATCACCTTGTGCAACACTCTTGAATGGTTTTTCTTTATAATCTCGCATCATTTGGAAGCAGAATTCATCAACATTATCAGTTAAATATAATACATCATATCCTTTATCCTTAACTAATTCCACTTGTGGTAATGTTGCAATTTTTTCTCTAGTTTCACCACTTGCAAAATAAATTTCTTTTTGTCCTTCTGGCATTTTTTCAAGATATTCAGCTAAAGTTATAAGTTTTTCTTCCTTGCTTGAATAATACAATAATAAATCTTGAAGTTTTTCTTTTAACATTCCATAACTATTATAAATTCCAAATTTTAATTGTAATCCAAAACTGTTAAAAAATTCTTCATATTTTTCACGATCTTTTTTAAGCATTGTTTCTAATTCTGATTGAATTTTCTTTTCAATCTTATCAGCAATAACTTTTAATTGACGATCCTGTTGTAACATTTCTCTTGAAATATTTAATGATAAATCTTCAGAATCAACCAATCCTTTAACAAATCTAAAATGTTCTGGAACTAAATCACTAGCTTTATCCATAATAAAGACACCACGTGAATATAACTGTAATCCTTTTTCATATTCATTTGAATAATAATTCATCGGTGGTTTAGATGGGATAAATAACAATGAATCGTATGAAACATTTCCTTCAACACGACTATGAATTACTTTTAATGGATCATTGAAATCATTGAATTTATCTTTATAAAATTCATTATATTCATCATCACTAATATCTTTTTTATTTCTTTTCCATAATGGTACCATTGAATTCAATGTTTGATTTTCAACAACATCTTCATATTCATCACTATCTTCTTTTTTCTTAGAAACAGTCATATCCATTTTAATTGGATAATGAACATAATCAGAATATTTTTTAACTAAATCACGTAAATGATATTGATTTAAATACTCATCATAATTTTCATCTTCAGTATTATCTTTTAAATATAACTTAATTGTTGTTCCATGATCACTAACATTAGTTTCAAAAATTTCATAACCATCACTAACTTCAGATACCCATGTATAACCTTGGTCACTAGCATATTTTTTAGAGATCACTTCAACTTTTTTAGCTACCATGAAAGCAGCATAAAAACCAACTCCAAATTGACCAATAATATCAATATCATCATGATCATTTTCATTTTTAAATTCAAATGAACCACTATTAGCAATTGTTCCTAAATGTGTTTCTAATTCATCTTTATCCATTCCAATCCCATGATCCTTAATAGCTAAAATACGATTATCTTTATCATAGCTAATTTCAATAACTAAATCATCACGATTGATTGATGAAATATTTTCAGTCAAAGCCTTATAATATAATTTGTCACTTGCATCACTCGCATTTGAAATCAATTCACGTAAGAAGATTTCTTTATGTGTATAAATAGAATTAATCATTAAATCTAATAATCTTTTTGATTCTGCTTTAAATTGTTTTTTTTCAGCCATATTCACATCTCCATTCTATATTAGCACTCGCTATCTTTTTGTGCTAACACTATTCTAATACAACCCCTTAGCACTGTCAACACCTGAGTGCTATTATTTTTGTTTTTTATTGAGTGTTTGTTATTTAATACTCATCAAATTCAATTAACTATTAATTTTTAAATATAATTAGTAAATAAAAAAATCACTGATATCAAGTGATTTTTCTTTATCGTCAAAAACATTTTAGTGTTTTTATACACTATTATTAAGATAATTGATTAAACTTTTTTAATTAATTATCTTTAGAATTACTATACTAAAAACAATCCCAGATACCTGCTACTTACTAATTTCTTAAATCAATCCCAATTCAATAAATTCATAATATATTCCATCTTCATCAACACTTCTACAAACTCTTGAAGCAACCTCTTTAAGTTCATTACAAGCATTTCCCATTGCTATTCCACATTCAACAAAATTAATCATTTCATAATCATTCATACTATCACCAAAAGCTATGGTATCTTTTTTATCAATTCCTAAATAATCAATCACTTGTTTAATTGCTGTGGCTTTATTATCAACTTTAGAAATCAATTCACCATTAATTGTCGTTGCATCAAAGATATCATGAATTACCATATTAACATCATCACCTAATTGTTTTTTTGCTCGTTCAACATCATTTTGATCAATAGCAATAAAACAAATCTTATGAATATCTTGATTATTATATAACGATAAATCTTGTATGCTGAATTTCTTAAATTCTTCCTGCATCATTTTTTCAAGTTCTATATTACCCGATTCAAAATTAACTCCCCCAACAAATAATTCAACCATTTTTTTAGACATAAAAGTAACATCTGTACATTCATAATTATAATATATATTATTTTCATCGAATACCTTTGATATCTTATCCACTAGTAATTTATCAAAATAAACACTATGAATAACTTTATTATCAATTTCTATATGACTACCGGCACTTGCAATAATCCCATCAAAGTCTACTTTAGCAAGTTCATATTTAATTCCGGTTTTATTTCTTCCGGTACAAATAAATACATAATGGCCATTTTGTCGAGCCCGCTTAATTGCCTCTACTACTTTGGGATTCATCGTTGCATGTCCGGAAACTAAAGTTCCATCAACATCTAAAAAAATACTTTTTCTTTCCATCTTCTATCTCCTTTGTAAAATACGGTTATTAGTATACTTGATATTTTACTTTAAATAAAGAATTTTGATAAATAATAAAAATAGCACTTATGTGCTACTTTTTATTATAATAGTAATGTTTTAATAATTTATTATCATGACACATACTATTTTTTTGACATTTATGACAACTATTACATCCCGTTTTTCCAAGTTTTACGTCTTTTACAATAGCATAACATGCCACTATAAACATTATAAAAATTATAACACTCACAATTATCGTTATCATAACCATCACCTCTTAATAATAATTTAAGTTATTATATCACTAAAAATAAGATAATACTAATATTTTAGTATTTCAGTTTTTATTTTATAGTTATATTTTAATAATCTTTAACATAAACACCGTACTAATTTTTTTTACTAACCGACTTACTTTTAGTATTGCAACAAGTTTTTCCCCTTTAAAATGATTTACTGTTTTTTTTAATGCAAACCATAATAAACCAATTACAATAACAATAATAATTGTATCAATCATCTCATTTTTCTCCTTAAATTGCTTTTAAATATTTCATTGAAGACAACAAATTATAGCATAATAGCATTGTCAGCTAGATAAACCACCATAATTACAAACATTAAATTTATCATATTAGCTCATCTATTCTTTCTTTATAATATTCATCTTTAATATTACTAAAATTACCACACCCACTGCATCCACTACATAAACCTGAACAACTATTTTTATCAGTATTTTTACTTTTCTTTATTTGTTTGTAAATTAAATAAAAACAATATCCTAATATAAAGATTACTATAAGCATATCTACAACCATCTAATTCACCTCTTTTAAAGCTCCAATTTTTAGTTGTTTTTAATATTCTTGTACACTGCGATGTAAATCAATTTGTTGATTTTTATAGGGATCAGGTCTAAATAATAAGAATAATATTATTAGCAAGAAAACAAACCCAATTGCAGTTAATACCGTAAATGTTCCACTTATAAAAAACGTTCCAATCTGATAAATACATAAACTTACGATATAAGCAAAAATATTTTGAAATAAAATTGCAAACCAAAACCATTTTCTTGATTGTAATTGTTGGGCCATTGTCGCAATTGCTGCTAAACATGGTGAATCTAACAAATTAAATACTAAAAATGATAAAGCAGCTAAACTCGTTGGAAACCATACTTGAATACCTTGAGCAACATTAACAGTGTTTTCAACATCACCAGCTACATTTGCTAATGTCCCCATCGTTGTAACAATTGCCTCTTTTGCTGTAAAACCAGAAAGTGATGCGGCAACCGGCTGCCATTGACCAAATCCAAGTGGAGCAAAAATTGGCGCAATCAAACCACCAATAACTGCCAACAAACTATTCGAGCTATCTTCAACCATTTTAAATGAGCCACTTTCAAATCCAAAGCCACCTAAAAACCACATTACAACACACGCTAAAAATAAAGTTGTCCCAGCTTTAATAATAAATCCTTTTAATCTTTCCCATACATGTAATAAAACTGTTTTTGATGAAGGCAGATGATATTGTGGCAATTCCATAACAAAAGGTGCAGGTTTACCAGAAAAAGGTTTGGTTTTCTTTAAAATAATTGCAGCAATCAATACCGCAACTACCCCTAAAAAATACATCATTGGCGCAATCAATCCACCAGCTTCATAGCTACCAGTTGCATAACTAGCCATGACACCACCCATTAAGGCAATTATCGGTAACTTAGCACCACAGGGAATAAAAGTAGCCGTCATAATCGTTAAGCGACGATCATTATCTTGCTCAATTGTTTTTGAAGCCATAATTCCAGGAATTCCACAACCCGAAGAAATCAGTAAAGGAATAAAACTTTTTCCGGATAATCCAAAATATCTAAAAATTCGATCCATAACAAAGGCGATACGTACCATATATCCACAATCTTCCAATATTGATAAAAATAAAAATAAAATGGCCATTTGCGGAACAAAACCTAAAACTGCTCCTAACCCACCAATAATCCCATCAACAACTAGACTAGAAACAATATTTCCAGCTCCGATACTACTTAAAAAACCACTTACTAAATTCTGGATAGCAACTACAAATACATCATTTGTCCAATCCGTAACAAAGGTCCCAATCGTTGTCACTGAAATGTAATAAACAACAAACATTACAACAATGAAAATTGGAATACCTAAAATACGATTAGTCACAATTTTATCAATTTTATCTGATACAGTTAAATTTTTTTGACCTTTTTTTACTGTAGGATTAATGATTCGTTGAATAAATTTATAGCGTTCATCAGTAATGATACTTTCCATATCATCGTCATTTTCTTTTTCGATTTTGTAACGATTTCTTTCAATTACTTCTTTAACATCATTTATAATAACTAAGTTTTTACTAACTTTAGCATCATTTTCAAGTAATTTAATAGCATACCATCTTTTTTTATCTTTACCAATTGAATTTGGTAAAACAGCTATTACTTCACTAATCGCCTTTTCTAACTTTTTAGAAAAAATTTCATTAGGTAAAATCGTCTCTTTTTTTAAAGCGATATTAACTGCTTTATCAATCAGTATATCTAACCCCGTTTGTTTTAACGCTGAAGTTTCAATAATTGGACAATTCAACAAGCTTGAAAGATGATCAACATTAATTTCAATATTTTGCTTTTTTACTAAATCAACCATATTCAAAGCAATTACTACCGGTATTCCAGTTTCAATTAATTGCGTTGTCAAATATAGGTTTCTTTCAATATTAGTAGCGTCCACTAAATTAATTATTACATCAGGATTATCATTCAATAAATAATCACGACTAACAACTTCTTCTAGAGTATATGGAGAAAGTGAATATATTCCCGGTAAATCTGTAATAATAATATTTTTGTTCTTTTTTCCTTTTAATTTTCCTTCTTTTTTTTCAACTGTAACTCCTGGCCAGTTACCAACATATTGATTAGCACCTGTTAAAGCATTAAACATTGTCGTTTTTCCGCAGTTAGGATTTCCAATAAGTGCAATTTTAATTTCCATACTTTTCCCCCTTTTAACCAGCATATTTAATCAATATACACTTAGCATCATTTTTTCTTATTGTTAATTCATAGCCCCTGACAGTAATTTCAACGGGATCACCTAATGGAGCAACTTTTCTAATATACAATTCAACTCCTTTAGTAATACCCATATCCATAATCCGTCTTTTATACGCTCCATCACCTTCGATTTTAGTTACCATTACCGTCATCCCTACTTTTGCTTCACTTAAATTCATTTTTATCACCCTTCTTATATAATTGTATTTAAATCATAATATGTCTTGCCATATCTTGATTTATTGCAACTCTTGAATCTTTTACATTTACTATCACATTACCAGAAATTGCTGATAAAACAGTAATTTTTGTACCAATTACAAAACCAAGATTATTTAAAAATCTTTTAGTTTCATCATTACCACCAATTTTTCTAATAGTTCCTACTTCTCCAACATTTAACATTGTTAATGGCATCATTATCACTCCTCTTTTCTATTAGTTTCATCTAACTATTTATATGTTATACTTATCTAACTTAAAAGTCAATACTCACTTTAAAAAAAGTTAGTAGAATTTAACTTTAAAGGCAAAAATAAAGTCGCCAAAGCGACTTTATACTTCAATTATTTGTCCATTACTAATTTTCAATTGAACATCACACTTAGCTGCTAACGATGGTGAATGGGTTACAATAATTACACATTTTTCATCATTATGAGCTAAATCAATAAATATTTTTAAAATTTCTCGTGAATTTTTTTCATCTAAATTACCTGTTGGTTCATCAGCAAGAATTAAATCTACATCTTTAGCCATTGCTCGAGCAATGGCAATTCTTTGTTGCTGTCCTCCGGATAATTTCCGGATATCTCGAAAACATTGATCTTTTGTAAGTCCCAATTTTTGTAGAATATTTAAACAGTATTCTTTTTTATTTGGTACTTTGATATTAGGTATTTCAATTGCATTTGCAACATTTTCATAGGCATTCATGTAATAGATTAAATTATATGCTTGAAAAACAATTGAAATATCATTTCTTCGATATTTATTTAAACCAATTTGATTAATATCTGTTCCTTTAAAACTTACTTTTCCAGCTTTTGGTTTATCTAATCCACCTGCTAATACAATTGTCGTAGTTTTTCCACTACCACTTGCTCCAACAATTGCATAAATTTTGCCTTTTTCAAAATCATAATTTGCTTTATCTAAAATAGTGACAGTACTAGAGCCATCCATATAACTATATGAAACATCCTCAAAACTTAAAATGGTTTCCATATTATCCCTCCTTTTTAGTCAATATTTCTCGTGGTGTTAATCTCAACACATAAATTGACGGTATTGTAATTGATACTAAACAAATAGCAACCGTAATTCCTACAAGTTGTAATACTGTTTGACTTGTTAGTGAAACATCCAATTCTTTATTTTCCGGAGCAACAAAAGCATCATTGAATGTTGGTTTTTGTGGAGCGTTTGTCTGTTCTTTTTGTTCTTGACCATCAGCTGGCATTTCCATTCGTATCCCATTATCACTTACACCAGATTCTAAAATATTACCAACAACATTTGATACTGCTTTTCCAGTTGTTAAAGATAAAGCAAAAGCTACTGTAGCAATCATTAAAATTTCTAATAGTTGTTGTAAAATAATTTTTATTTTATTTTGTCCAAGTGATAAAAACACACCAATTTCATAATATCTATTTCTAATTGTTAAAATTAAAACTAAACATAAAATTGCACTGCCTGCAATGATTACTACGATTAAAAACATAGTTGCAAACGATTGTGTATTTTCTAAATTATTTATATTTTGTTGATATAAACGATCATTTGTTTCTAAAGTATATGTTTCAAAATCAATATCTGTTTTTTCTTTAGCTAATTCTTTAAATTTTTCAATATTTTCAGGATCATCCAAATAGTAAGTTGCTGCTGTTATATTACTATCGCTTGCTGTAAAATACTGTCCTACTGATAAATCGGTATAAATAGTATTAAATGGATTATCATGCATCATTCCTTTCATTTGCGTTGAATCACTCACTTCATAAATACCTACGATTGTTAAAGTTTTACTTAATGTTTCATCATTAACAGTCGCACTCAAAGTGATTGTATCCCCTACATCCAGATCATTATCACTAGCTAATGTCGTTTCAATAACACAACTATCACTACCTTTATCACTTGCTGATAATAATTTTCCTTTTGTTAAATTACTTTCTTCATTACTAAAAGTTTCTAAATATTCCATCGTTGTATTGGCGCTAATAGAAAAGTTTCCACTAAAACCTCCCATTTGATCTGGATGTTGAATATTTATTTGATTATCACTGGCACTTAGTTCAACCGGATTAAGTGTATCACTATCAACAAAAGTTGAAATTGTATAATTATAATTTTCTACATATTTCAAATCTTTTAATTGATCAGCCATGGCAGTTGTTATATTGGCTTGTACTTCTTCAATCGCTTGCCCTTTTTCACGCTGCCCCATCATATTTTTTATATCTACACTCAAAGTTACATCATTACCTAATGATGTTCTAATTTGTTCCATTGACTTTTTAGATGCACTTTGAATCGATAATCCAGCAATTATTAAATTTGTAATCACGACCATAATAACAAACAATAAAATTGTCTTACCTAAATTTCTTCTAATACTAAGAAATGCATTTTTTATCATATCTCTACCTCCCTGTAAATAATCTATCAAATAAATACAATATAAAATTCTTGAAATAATGTAAAAAAAAGGGAAACTTGTATAAGTTTCCGCATATTTTTATCGATGATTCATTTGAGAATTTTGTTTATTTCCTGATACAACAATATTATCATCACCTAATTGATCTTTAGCATTGTGATTATTTGATTGTTGTTGTTTTTTTGCTTTCTTCATAAACTCACCTCAATAATAGTATGTACCTATAAATATAAAATATGCAATTAATTATATTATAAAGAATAAAATAATAATCTTGGTATAAAATGATATAATATTTATATACTTAAAGTTAAGGTGGTAAAAATAATGAGAAAAGTTATTTTATATATTGCAATGAGTCTAGATGGTTTTATTGCTAGTAAAGATGGTAGAGTTGATTGGTTACAGGGTCAAAATACTGATGAAGAACATATTGATACATATTCTTCTTTTATAAAAAATGTAGGTACTGTTATTATGGGTTGGAATACATATTATCAAATAAAAAATGAATTATCACCGGATAAATGGATATATGATTCTTTAACAAGTTATATAATCACACATAGAAAATTAGATTCTACTGATAATATTAATTTTGTACAAAAAAATCCTAGTGAACTTATCAATGATTTAAAACAAAAAGATGGAAAATCTATTTGGATTTGTGGAGGTGCAAAAATTATTCAGCCATTAATTCAAGATAATTTAATTGATGAGTATTATATTTCTATTATTCCAACTATTTTAGGTGATGGGATTAGACTTTTTGAACCAATATTCAAAGAACTTAAATTGAAATTAAAAACTACTCAATCTTATAATGGCATAACAGAATTAATCTATTCACGTCGTTAATTATATTTTTTAATTTAAAGGATACCAATAATTTAGGTATCCTAAAATTTTTTATTTTCCATTTATTAGTAACAAATAGCTATTAATATATCTTTAAAATAATGATTACAAATAAAAAAGAGATGTTTCCATCTCTTAATCATCACCAAAACAAATTCCAATTGATTTTGCAGCTCTTACTAATTCACCATTTGGATCAACATGCTTTTGTTTACCAAACTTAGCATCACCAATCACTTCTTCTAAAGAAGTGTATGACATTTCTTCACCCTTTAAAGTAACAACATTTCCAAATTTACCTTCATGAATCAATTCAACTGCTTTAACCCCAAAACGAATTGATAAAATACGATCATAAGCTTGAATATCACCGCCACGAATAATATGTCCTGGATTTACAGAACGTACTTCATGATTGGCAATTGCTTTTTCTAAATCATCAGCTACTTTACTAGCAATTCCCCCTAAACGAATAGGATCAGGTGAATCTTCAACAATTTTACCAATTACTTTTGTTCCATCAGCATATTTTGCACCTTCAGCTACTGCAATAACTGTATATGGATAGCCTTCTTTATCACGTTTTTCTACATGTCTTACAATACTATCAATTGTAAAAGGAATTTCTGGAATTAAAATACATGAAGCATTTCCTGCCATTCCAGCATACAATGCAATCCATCCAGCATCACGCCCCATTAACTCACAGCAAATTACACGATGATGAGATTTTGCTGTTGTGTTTAAGCGATCAATAAACTCAGTTCCTACAGATGAAGCGCTAATAAAACCATAAGTTAAATCAGTTGCCGGTAAATCATTATCCATTGTTTTTGGAATACCAATAACATTAACACCTTTACGAGCAAAATCACGAGCACTTGTTAATGTTCCATCACCACCTAAAACAACTAAGACATCAACTCCTGCTTTCTTTAAATTTTCAACTCCGACATCAGACACATCTTTTTTTATTTTACCACCATGTCCATCATCAACAAGATAATCAAATAAATTATCTTTATTAGAACTATATAAAATAGTTCCGCCTTCTTTATAAATACTTTCAACCTTATCAACTGTCAATTCTATGTAATCATTGTTATAAAGACCACGATATCCATATACATAGCCTATAACTTCATATCCGTATTCATTAATTGCAGCTTTGGTAACTGCTCTAATAACTGCATTTAACCCCGGACAATCTCCACCTCCAGATAGTAATGCGATTCTTTTTATGTTTGCCATAACTACACCTCCATAAATATTATTATAAAATTATTTTAAATAAAACTCAACAAAAAAATGTTACCGTTTACAATAAATTGATCTTTTTTAGTAATTAAAACTTAAAAATAGATTATATTAAGTTTTTTTGTAAAAAAACAAATCTATATTAATGTTTAATACAAATCTATTTTATGATATTCATATATTTTGTTGTATCAATAAATAAAAAGCTCTCTTTTAACGAAGCCTATGATTAAATTAATATATCTAATAAATATCAATATTTATTTATTTTATATTAATATTTAAGA
Source organism: Thomasclavelia spiroformis (assembly GCA_018369555.1). Classification (GTDB taxonomy): domain Bacteria; phylum Bacillota_I; class Bacilli_A; order Erysipelotrichales; family Coprobacillaceae; genus Thomasclavelia; species Thomasclavelia spiroformis_A. Next base: position 4,133 of record JAGZCC010000053.1, on the reverse strand, counting down.
ATTTTTTAAGAATCTTAACTAGTTTTGTTTTAGGCTTTAAAAATATAATGGGTTAAGAAAATAAATTATCAAACAATTATTAATTCAAGGAGAACAAATTATGAATTTATCATTTAATAAAAATTACCTTACTATATTATCATTTATCACTTTACTATTTCTGGGGCTTATTGGTTATCAAAGTGGTATATTCTCTTCTCCAGAAAATTTAGAAACTTTTTTAAAAAATGCTGGTATTTTTGCACCACTAATATTCATTTTAATTCAAATTATTCAATGTGTGATTCCAATTATTCCAGGAGGCGTTAGTTGTGTAATTGGTGTTGCATTTTTTGGACCATTATGGGGATTTGTTTATAATTTTATTGGTATTTCTACGGGATCAGTAATAAATTTTTTACTTGCTAAACGTTATGGAAAAAATATTGTTTTAAAATTAGTTTCTCAAAATAGTTATGATAAATATATTTCATGGCTTGAAAATGGAAAAAAATTTGATAAATTATTTGCTATTGCAATGTTTGTTCCTTGCGCTCCAGATGATTTATTATGCTTTTTAGCAGGTTTAACACCGATGTCATTAAAAAGATTTATTTTTATTATTTTAATATGTAAGCCATGGTCAATTATTACTTATAGTTTAGGATTAAAAATGGTAATGTCTTGGGTTACATCATTATTTTAGAGCTTACTAACTGTAAGCTTTTTTTAATGATGAAATAATTTTTATAATATATAATAGTTATTGAATATCTAGATTTTAATATTAATACACTTTTATTTTATAAAAAGGAAGTATTTGGTTTTAAATATAAATTATATATCCAAATTACTTCCCTTATTAATTGTGATAATTGATTTATATTTTCAATTGGAAGGAGCCAATGATGTTAAAAAAGAATGAAATAAATTTATTAAGTAAAACTTTGCCGTTTTGGCATAATCTTAATCAAGATGAAAAGAAATTATTAATTTCAAATGCAATTATTGAAGATATTGACCAAGGACAATTGATTCATCAAGGTAATAATGATTGCATTGGCATTTTAGTAGTTATAAACGGTTGTCTTCGAACATATATTGTTTCTGATGAAGGTAAGGAAGTTACTTTATATCGATTAAATACTGATGATGTCTGTGTTTTGTCAGCCGCTTGTATTTTAGAATGCATCGACTTTGATGTTTTAGTTGAAGCTCAAACAAAGTGTCAAATTATCCAAATTAGTTCTGCAGCTTTTCTACAATTATTTTCTCAAAATATTCATGTGGAATTATTTTCTTATAAATTAGCAACTGAGCGTTTTTCAGATGTTATGTGGGCTATGCAACAAATTTTATTTATTAGTTTTGATAAAAGATTAGCAACTTTTCTACTTGATGAAAGTAATCGTAGTAATAGTCCTGATATTAAAATGACTCATGAACAAATTGCTCAAAATTTAAATTCAGCTCGAGAAGTTGTTTCTAGAATGTTGAATTATTTTGCTAAAGAGGGCTACGTTAGTTTATCTAGAGGTCAAATTCATATTATCGATAAACACCGTTTATCTTCATTAATATAAAATCAGTTCAATTAATAATCTGCTTTTTATTAAACAAATAAGTTTACATTAGCATCTTCAGCATCAGCTAAATAAGATGCTACCCCTCCAAATTCAACTCCATCAATTAATTCATCCTTTGTAATCCCCATAATATCCATAGACATTGTACAAGCAACTAAACGTACACCATTGTCTATGGCTTTTTTCATTAATATTTCTAATGAATCAACATTTTTATCATTCATCACCTTTTTCATCATCTTAGTTCCTATACCTGCCATATTCATTTTTGATAACTTTAACTTGCGACTACCTCGTGGCATCATTGAACCAAATAATTTATCAATAAATGTTTTTTTAACTTTGACATTCTCACTTTTACGTAAAGCATTTAACCCCCAAAAAGTAAAGAACATCGTTACTGGACGATTCATCGCTGCTCCACCGTTTGCAATGACAAACGATGCTAATACTTTATCCAAATCACCACTAAATACAACTAATGTCTTTCCTTCTTTAGCTTCAGGTTTATTTTCAATAACATCTACACCTTTTTTTATATAGACAATATTTTCATTATTAACTCGCTGTGTTTTTAATAAAGTATTGCCAGTTTTTTTACACCAAGAAGCAATATCTGCCATAAATCCCATATCACTAGCTGATACTTTTAAGATTTCATTATTTTCCATTTCATTTAGTGCAGCGTTTACTTTCATGATCGGCCCTGGACACTGTAAACCACTACAATCTAAATTTTTCACTTTTCCATCATCAGGTTTCTTATCACAACCATCAGTATTAGTAGTATTATCATCTTTTTTTATGATTCTTTGTTGATAATGCATTGACTTATAAAATGTTGTTCCCCCTGATAAAATTGCTACTCGCTCAAATCCATTTTGCATCAATATTCTAGCAGCGTTATAAGAGCGAACCCCAACAGCACAATATGGAATAATTAGTTTACTTTTATCTAGTTCATTTAACCGCTGACGTAAACTCCCTAAAGGAATATGGTATGAATCATCTATTGCAAAAACCATTCTTTCTACTTCTTCAGTTACATCAAGAATAATAAAATCATCTTTTTTTTGGCTAATAGAGCATCAACTTCATCCCATTCAATAAAATTAGCTTTATGACTTAAAATATTTTCAGAGACAAAACCTAACATATTAACTGGATCTTTTGCCAAAGAAAATGGTGGTGCATATGATAATTCTAATTCCATCAAGTCATAAATAGTACCATTTAATCTAATCACTGTTGCCAAAGTATCAATACGCTTATCCACACCATCTTGTCCAACTATTTGAGCTCCATAGATTTTCCCTTTAGGATCAAAAATCATTTTTAATGTTAAAGTTGTGGCTCCAGGATAATATCCCGCATGAGATTTTTGATTAATCAAGGCTGTGAAATAGTCTTTATTTTTAACTTTCTTCATCACTTTTAATTGCTTTTCATTAATTCCCACACTAGCCGCATTTAAATCAAATACTTTAGCAATCGCTGTTGCCTTTGAACCACGATATTTTTTCTTATCACCACACAAATTATCCGCTAAAATACGTGCTTGTTTATTAGCCGGTCCTGCTAATGGAACCATTGTTTTTTCTTTAGTAATATAATTTTCAACTTCAATTACATCACCTACTGCATAAATATCATCAATCGATGTTTTTAAATATTCATCAACAATAATTCCATTTCTTTGATTTAGAGCAATCTTAGCTTTTGCAGCCAATTCACTATTAGGTTTAACTCCAATAGATAATATAACCATATCCACAATAACTTCTTTACCACTATTCAATTCAATTTTTGTTTTATTACCCTTTTCATAAAAAGCTTTTACACCATCATTTAAAATCAAATCAACTTGATTTGTAAGCATATTTTCATGAAGTAAATTAGCCATTTCTTTATCAAGTGGAGCCATAACCTGATCTTGCATTTCAATTAAAGTAACATTAAGATTGGCATTATGAAGATTTTCAGCCATTTCCAAACCAATAAATCCTCCACCAATAACCGCTGCACTTTGTGGCTTATTTTCTTTTATATGAGCTTTAATTACATCCATGTCATGAACATTCCACAATGTAAAAATATTTTTTTATCAATCCCAGAAATATTTGGTTTAATCGGTGATGAACCAGTTGCAATAACTAAATTATCATAACTTTCTTCATAAATTTCATCAGTTTTTAATTTTTTTACAACTACCTTTTTTTGATCAGGAACTATTTCAATAACCTCATTTAATGTTCGAACATCAACATTATATTTATTCCTCATTGCTTCAGGTGTTTGTAATAATAAAACATCTCGGCTTTTTATTGTATCACCAATATAATAAGGTAATCCACAGTTTGCATAAGAGATATATTCACCTCTTTCAAACATAATAATTTCCATCTCTTCATCTCTTCTTCTAAGTCTTGCAGCTGTAGTTGCTCCACCAGCAACTCCACCAATAATCAAAGTGGTACTATGTCAAGATTTCGGACTACATAAATGTAAGAAATTTAATTAATTGATACTAATTAAATAATCATGCTCATATTCATTAGGTGATTTATA
>JAGZCC010000052.1 GCA_018369555.1 Thomasclavelia spiroformis | reverse complement strand
TCAAAATATACCAAATCATAGGTTTGGTCGAAAATGGAGGAAATAAAATGAATCAAACAAAGAAAGCTAAAGTATTAGCAATCACAAATCAAAAAGGCGTCTACTCTGCATCGAGTTTAAAAGCAGCACAGACTGCATTTGAATCATTCCAGAATGAATGGACACAATATCCAGGTGCTGTAGATGTCTGGGTCAGAAATTTTAAACACGTTGAACAGCTTTTCAATTATGGTAGTTCAGTAAGAAAAATCATGTATACAACGAATGCGATTGAAGCAGTGAATTCAAGTTTTAGAAAAGTAACGAAAAAAGGAACATTTCTAAATGAAAATGCATTAATGCATTATTTAAACTTCTTTATTTACGTATAAAAGAATTAAATAGTAAATGGGAAAAAGGACATGTACCAAATTGGTTGATGGTACTTAATCAATTATGATTGATGAAAAATTTAAGACGAGAATTGATCAATATCTCACATTATAAACTGATCATTTAGAGTATTTGAAAGGCCAACATTTTTTGTTGGCCTATGTGTGCTTAAATCAACTTATGCACTCTTGAATATCTACCAATAATCAGTGTGCAGTAAGAAATTTGCAAAAAATTAAATTTACTTACACACTTTTATTGACAAACCCCTAAGCTTCTTTTTTACATTTCCATTTCATCAATATCTGTATTTATTTCTACAAATTCAGTAGACTTATGTAAGTTTCTTTTCTTGATTATGTTATCAATCATTATACTCATTTGTTCTATTCTTTTTTCAAATTCAATTGACAATTTATCTATTCGTTCGGAATTCATATCTGTATACATTTGATATTTTTTTAATTTTTCTTTGAACTCAATAACAATACTATCTAGTTTATTTAAATCAAATCTAGAAGGATCTTGTATATAATTGAGATAATCATTAAAGCTTTTATTTACATTTGAAAAAAATTTACCATAATCATTAGTAAAGTCAATTTCATATGTTAATTTTTCGCATTGCATTGATTGTCCATTATCAAAAATAGGTACTACTTTAGACCATTCTAATGTTTTTACGTTTCTGATTATTCCATAATTTTTCATATGTCTATCTTTATTTAAAATTAAGCTATCAAGAAAAAACATATTTTCAATTTCTTGCCTTGCATTAGGAACATTATGTTCTTCTAATATTTGAATGTAATGCTCAAAGTCACTAATGTGGTTTTCTTTCTTTTTTGATCTGTAAACATCAATAGCAGTTATTATCTCTTCATCATCTTTTATAAAGTTAATGCACTTGGACACTATTTTATTATCGATAATATCGATGTCGTAATGACAGTGTTCAAATCCCAATCTTTCACATATGACAGATGCAAGCCATTCATTAATTGGCTCTTGTCTACTTGCAGTGTAAGTACTTTTAACCAGTATTCTATTTTTACCTTCTATTATCCATGCCTTTTGGAGCATACCATCTGTTGTATTGTTTGGAGAATATATCTCTGGTTTAATATTTTGAGATGAACTTAAAGATACCATTAAATATCCTTTGTATTTAAAATCATTATTGAAGAAGTTTATATCTTCCCAACTAATATTTTCATTTTCAGGTTTTATCCAGTATTGGTCGCTTAATGATAGAGCATAAGCTTTATTTAATATTTCATTAGTTGAAGAAATATTTAGACGTTCTAATAGTCTTTCTATATCTTTTCTCCAAGAAGGAATGCCCCTTCCCTTAAACCAATTGTTTAGTTCTTTTTTTAAATTTTTAGATTTATCTTTATAAGCGTTATATAAAGATAAAGGGGAATAATCAATATTAATAATTTCATAGATATGGGAGATAGTATTACTGTCTTCATCATATTCCATGTAAGTTATTTTTTTATTTTGATTCATTAAATAACATTTCATCGATATAAACACCTTTCTTGATTTTTTCTTATTATATCATGATATGAGTTGCTAGGTAATTTATTTTCTGCATTATTTTGTCAGCAGTTATTAACCATAACAATCTTTTTTACTTTTAATGTTTCAGCAAAGCTGAATAAGGCGCCTACTTAGCAAAATTGTTAAATAGGGCTATAAATAGATATATTGTTTTTTCACTTGGCAATTTTGCTAAGTATTGCATTTAATTTGTTATCAAAATGCTCATATAATGAATTTTGTGCCTCAGCGTGTTTTGTTAAATAAAGTTATATAATATTTATTTGTTTTCTTAAAATTTATTGAAACAATATATGTTAGTTTAATTTGATTTTCACTGGAATATATTTTTGGTGATTTTTTTGTATTTTAATTGCAATTTTAAAATAATTATGATATTTCTAAAAGTAGGAGTTTTTAATGTGATAATAGTGTAGCCATAGATAACCTTTATCAAAATTTAAAAATTTCTTAGTTGAAATAAATAAAATTATGAAAGGAATATGGAAAAGTATAATGAAAGAAATTTATGAAACGCCAAAAATTGAAGTAATTACATTTAATACGGAAGATCTTCTATTAATGAGTGGAGTAGATAATAATGGCGATGTTGGAGATTGGGGAGAAGAGGATCTTGGCTAAAAATGAAAAAGAAATATAAATTATTTACTTTAGTTTCATTATTATTAGTGATTTTAATAGCTGGGATAATATGGTTTTATAAAGGAAAAAATGATTCGAGTACAAAAATAAACCATAGTGAAGCTATTCCTGCTAGTCAAGAGACTGATTTTAATCAGTCAACGAATCAGGGAAATACTTCAAAAGAAGTAAATGAGGAAGATAACAGTGAAAAAGATAATGAAGCTGATATACCTTGGGATTTTGTAGAATAGAGGAAAGAAGATGAATTGGAAAATTAAAAAAATTTATATAAGTATTTTAATTATTGCAGGACTTATTTTAAGTAATTTTAGTATTTTAATGGCACAAGATGAAAGTGCTGTGTTACGTCCGGAGATTTATACTGAATCGATGGAAATTAGAACAAGCGGGAAGCTTGGTTTACGTATAATTGCTTCAATTAATGAAAAGTATATTGAACAATTAGAAAATCAAAATAAAGATTATGAGTATGGAATTATTGCAGTTCCTGCTACTGTATATGAGGCAAATCAATCAAATAATGATTTAGAATTTGGAAAAACATTTAAATATAGTGGTAAAAATTATAATGTTCTTGCAATTCCGGCTTTACGTGACTGGAGTGTTGAAAGTAATCGAATTACCTTTACAGGTGTATTGACAGGAATTTCAGGAGCCGGTTTTAATACTAGATATGCGGTAAGAGCGTATTTAAAAGTTGACGGCCATTATATTTATGGAGATATTTTATCACAATCTGGTTATCAGGTAGCTAAAGATATGGCTTCTTCACTTGATATAGCACCAGCGCAACGTCAATTTGTTAAAACTAATGTTATGGATGCTTGTGATAAAGCCAGAGGTTCTTATAATGCGGCTGATTATTCAATAACTAATACTAATTCAACAATTACAAATGGATCAAATGGAAAGATACGTAATTATAAAAAAGTAATTATTGGTAGTAGTGTTAGTCAAGATGTTAATTTACGAGATATAAAAATTGATGAATTGGTAATAGATAGTAATGGTTCTTATACAATTAATGTTGATGCGACGCTTTTAGGTAAAGTTAATATTATCAATAATAAAATGCGTACAGACAATAATATTACTTTAAATTTAGTTAATCAAACTGGAGTAGAAATTATAAATGCATTAGATAATATAAACATTATCGGTGATAGTAAGATTGGTGAATTAAATATTAATAGCGATGTACGTGTTACTTTAGCATCACCGGTAAATAAAGTAATTGTTAATGGAATGAATGCTCAAATTAAGGTTGATAGCGTAATTGATAATTTAGTTTTTGCAAATACTGCAACTAATAATGTAGTTACAGGTGAGGGTTCGTTTGTAAAAATAGAAAATGATGATAAAAATCAAGTTGATATTATTGGATATGAGGCAAATAGCATTAAGAGTGTAAATGTTCGAGGAATGTATAAGATGGAGGTTGTTTTAGAAAAGCCTACAGCTAAAGCTTTGACTAAAGAAGATATGTCAATTTTATGTCGTGGTGGAAAAGACATGACAATTTTAGCAGTAAAAACAATGGACAATCAAACATACGAGTTATCTACATCGGTTTTTGCTAAAGATGATTACTATACTTTTTCGATTGAATTAGACGATGGAAAGATTATTAGTAAGGTATTTTCATATCGTGTAAATTGTCCAACTGTTACAAACGCTGTTGTAACTCGTACTGAAGAAAATCGTGCGGAATTAGATTTATATGATGTTGATGAGACAGGAAAGATTTATATTTATATTCCAGGGGTTACGCAAATTATGACTCGTAGTAATGAAATTACTACAGATATTGTAAAAAAAGGGATGTCACAACAATTAAAAACAGGTTTTAATAAAGTGATATTAAAAGGTTTAGAAAGTCAAATTACTTATGACTTATATTATGTTTTAGAAGCTACTGATGGTAGAACATCAGATGTTCATAAATTAAGAATAAATGGAACTATTCAAGAAGAAATTAATTTATCAAAGAAATATAAGATTGAAGCAGTTAGTGAAATGCCAAAAAATACAATCACAATTACTTTGAATCAGGCTCCAACTGAAAAATTAACACTAGAAAATTTTTCATTTATTTGTCCTTCAGATTCTGAATTAACTTTAACAGGGGCAGAGTTAAAAGTAAGTGAAGATGGAAAAGTATATAAAATTATTATCCCAAAAAATTATGGACATAAGGATAACCAATATATTGCTAAAATTACTTTTAGTGATGGTACAATTGCTAAAAAATCATTTCAGGTAGAATTTAATCCACCTAAAATTACAAATTTTAAGGTTATTCGAAATGAAGAAAAAATATTTACATTAACTTTTAATTCTGATAAAGCAGGAGTAATATATTATAATACATACAATTGGAATGGTGAATATAATAATGAAAGTAACACACCTAAGGTTTCAGATATTATCAGCGGTAAAGTTACTACGATAAAAAAAGTAATGTATGCTGGAAACAATGAAATTGAAATTAGTTTTAATGGCAGCGATAAAAGTGTATTTGTATTGTTTATGGATAATTTAGGTAATTATGCAGATTATTTAGAATATACTAATTTACCAAAATATGAGCCACAAAAACCTAGTGGGCCAATTGAAATTGAGTCTGTAAAGGCTACTTTGACTGGTGATCCAATGTATCCAACTAATATCAAAATTAAATTTTCAGAAAATGTTGATATCTTAGATTATCGTCCTTCAACAGGATATGGTGATGCTAAATTTACTATGATTAAAAATGGTGGAAACTTACCTTCAAGGTTGTTTATTTCAAGTTATTTTTTAGCGGATAATATGACTTGGGATCTTGATATCGGGACAGCCTTTACTAAAGGGGGAACTTATAAAGTAAGTGTTACTGTACGTAAAGATAATAAATATTATGTTATTGAAAAAGAATTTGTAGTTGAGTAATTTTTTAGAGCTAGTAACTTTGTTACCGGCTCTTGTTTATATCAAGGAGAAAATAATGGGATATATTAATGAACAATATTATATTTTATCTTTAGCTAAGGCAATTGTTCTTCAAGATGAAATTCCTATTGATAAGTCGGTTAATTGGAAAGTAATTTATAATTTATGCAAATATCATAAAATTGATAATTTAATTGCTTATGGTATTGATTATTTAAAACAAGAAATAGACATACCAAAACAAATTATTGAAGCTTTTGATTATGCTAGAAAACAGGGAATAATGAGACAAACAATTCAGGATCATGAATTAAAGGAAATTGAAGAGAAATTTGAGCAATTAAAAGTTAGTAATGTTGCTTTAAAAGGAAGTTTTTTAAAACAATATTATCCATCCAAAGATATGCGGTTATTAACTGATTTGGATATATTGTTTAAAAGCGAAGAAAAGGAAAAAATGCATCAAGGGTTAAAAGAATTAGGATATTATTTAAAATATCCAGGATCTCATCATGATGTTTACGTAAAGCAACCACTAACTGTTGTTGAAATGCATTACAGTTGTTATAGTAATAGTTATTTAAATCAACATTTTAATAATTTATTTTCACGAGTAGTAAATAAATCTAGCAAGAAATATTGTTTTGAAATGTCTTTGGAAGATTATTATTTGTTTATGATTGGGCATATGGCTAAACACTTTGTTTATGGCGGTATTGGTGTAAGAAGTATAATTGATTTAATTGTTTTTAATGTAAATTTTAAAGATGAGTGTGATTGGAAATTTGTAGATGAACAATTGAATTATGCAGGGTTATTATGTTTTAGAAATTTGTTACAAAAATTAATTGATGGATATCGTGATGATGAATTGTTGAATTGTATTTTTAAAAGTGGTGCCTTTGGTACTAGTGTTAATAGTTTAAATTTGGCTATTGTTAAAGATGGTGAAAGTGAGATTAAAATTTTAAAAAATAGATTATATTTAATGTTATCGATGAGTTATCATTTGGCATTTCCAAAAATTGATTTTATGAAAGAGAAATATCCTTATTTAAGAAAATACACATTTTTGTTACCATTTGCTTATTTTCAAAGAGGATTTAGTAAACTTGTAAATAATCGTCAAGAATTTTTTAATATTATAAAAAAACCTTTTATACCTAAAAAGAAAGGGATTAAAGAAATAGCCAAAATATATAAAAGAGCTGGATTAAAAAGGGAGAATTTTCATGGCTAAATATAAAATTGCAAATTGTATTGTTGAATACTGCCCGCTTTATGATTTGTTGAAAAAACAGTTAGAACCGTATAAATATATAGGTGAAGAAAAATATGATTTTTGTTTAGAACTTAACGAAACATTTTATCAAACAAAATTATTAGAAAATCCTCATTTGACATTAGCTCAGTGTGAGTATATTTTTGCAGGTAGTTATTTTTATCGATATTTATTAAAATATCACGGTTTTATGCTTCATGCCTCAGCGGTTGAAGTAGATGGAAAAGCATATTTATTTTCTGCTTCAAGCGGTACAGGAAAATCAACTCATACGAAGTTATGGCAAGAATATTTTGGGTATGATAAAGCATTAATTATCAATGATGATAAACCTGCTTTAAAATATGAAGCAGGCAAATGGTACGTTTATGGAACTCCATTTAGTGGGAAAAGTGATAAAAATTTGAATCGAAAAGTATTGCTTAAAAGTATATGTATGATAGAAAGAGGTTTGGAAAATAAAATATGGTCAATAAGTGGTAAAGAGGCAATAGCATTGATAATTCAGCAGACTATTTTGCCACGTAATAATTTGTTGGTAAATAATTTATTAGATTTAATTAGTGATTTATTAGATAGGATACCGATATATCGCATGCAATGTAATATTTCTTTAGATGCAGTAGAGCTAGCGTATAAAAAAATGAATGAGGAGATAGAAGATGAAGATTAAAGAGGGTTTCTTAGTAAGAAAAGTAGCTGAAGATTTTGTGGCAGTTCCGGTCAATAGTATAGAAAATAATTTTTATGGAATGGTTCAATTGAATAAAACCGGAGCATTTATTTTTGAAATGCTACAAGTTGAACATACAAAAGAAGAAGTAATAGCAGCAATGCAAGATAAGTATGATTTATCAGTTGAACAAGCTAATTTAGATTTTGATGATTTTATTGAAATCTTAAAAGATAATAATTTATTAGTTTAAGATGGAAGAAATATTATTAAAAAAAAATAAGTTGATTAATGCTCCAGTTGGAGTAAGTATGTTACCATTATTACGTCCCAATCGAGATGTTGTTATATTAGAAAATAATTTGAAGCCTGAAATATATGATGTTGTTTTATATAAAAGGGATAATGGTAAGTATATTTTGCATAGAATCATAGACGTTGATAGCAATAGTTATGTGATGTGTGGTGATAATCAATTTATAAAAGAACTTGGAATCAAACAAGAACAAATTTTAGCTGTGATGACAGGGTTTTATAGAGATAAAAAATATTATGAGAGCTCAAATAGATATTATCAATGGTATGTTAAAGTATGGTGTTATTCATTGAAACTTAGAAGGGTATTTATAGTTATATTGAAAATTTATAGAAAGATTAGGCAATTTATTTATGTTTCGAGAAAGTGATTTTAGTGTATTAAAGTGGATAACTGGTAATAGTGGTAAATATTTGTGGTGGGTAATTTTACTTTCTTTTAATAGTATGCTTATTTCGCTTTGTTTTATTTTAATTGCCTTATTGTCTAAACAAATATTAGATTTAGCTACTGGTGATAGAAGTGGTTCGATTGTTTTAATGAGTTTGTATTTGATAATGGTAATATTGTTTCAAGCGTTATGTAATATTGTTTCGAGTAATTGTAAGATTCGTGCTCAAGTGAAAATTGAAAATAGATTAAAAGAGAATATGCTATTAAAATTATTGTCTAAGCAGTATGAAGAAATTTTGGAATTTCATACAGGAGAATTAATGAATCGTTTTACTAGTGATATTGAGTTTGTTGTAGCAGGGTTGATTTCATTTATTCCACAAGTTATTTCTTTATTTACTAAAATTATTGCAGGTTTAGGCGTGTTATTTTATATGGATAAAAATTTAACTTTAGGAATTTTATTAGCGGGTCTATTAGTAATTGTTTTAGGAAGAATTTATAGTCTTAAATTTAGATATTTGCATAAACAGATTCAACATACAGGAGGAGTTGTCCGTTCTTTTATGCAGGAATGTTTGGATAATGTTATTGTTGTAAAATCATATAATAATGAAGATTTGATAAAAGAGCAGTTGGTATTAAAACAGGAACAATATTTTCGTGCAAAAGTTAAACAAAATACAATAAGTAACTTAGCTTCAACGGGTATTTATATTATAATGTCAACTGGTTATTATGTGACATTAAGTTATGGAGCATTACAAATCTCTAAGGGGGTATTAACATTTGGAACGTTGATGGCATTTCTTCAAATTTTAAACCAAATAAAAGGTCCGTTTCGAAATGTTTCAGGTTTATTACCCCAATATGAAAGTATGATTGCATCAGCACAAAGATTGAGAGAAATTGAAAATCTTAAAAATGAAGATAGACAGCATTCAAATGTTATAATTGATGAGTTTTATGAAAAATTTGAAAGTATTGATTTTATTAATTGCTCGTTTGCTTATAAAGATAAAGTTGTTTTTGAAAAAATAAATATAGGAATTAAACAAGGAGCAGTGATGGCAATCGTAGGTGAATCTGGACAAGGAAAAACTACGTTGTTTCATTTGTTAATGGGTCTATATCAAGTTAATAGTGGGGATATTTATTGGCGATTAAAAGATAAAAAAATTAAATTAGATGCTAGTACACGTTCTCTTTTTGCGTATGTACCCCAAGGAAATTTAATTCTATCAGGAACTATCAAAGATAATATCATGTTTGGAAATCCAAGGGCTTCGGAAACTCAGTTAAAAGAAGTTATTAGAATTAGCTGTTTAGATAGTGTTTTAGAAAAATTGAAATATGGTATTGAAACTGAATTGAAAGAACACGGGAGTGGATTATCCCAAGGACAAAATCAACGAATAGCGATTGCTAGAGCCTTATTAAGTGAAGCACCAATTTTATTGTTAGATGAGTGTACATCATCCTTAGATGCTGAAACAGAATATCGTTTATTAAAAAATTTAAGAGAATACCATAAAAAGACAGTACTTTGCATTTCGCATCGTCAAGCAGCTATAATGGCGTGTGATGGGATAATTAAAATTGAACAAGGGGAAATAACCTTGAGTTATAATGAATAAAGTGTGAAAATTTTGTAGTTTTATTGTAATGTTAGATATCCTTTTTTGTTGTAATTTAAAATATATTATAATCGAAAAAGAAATAATCAATTAGAAATTATTACTTTGTGAACAAAATTAATTTTGTCCCTTTTTTAAAATAAAAATTATGAAGATAAAAGGAAAATTTGGTGTTTGAATCTAGTGCAATATCAAGTAATTTAAAATGAAAAAAGTCTAATTAAGCTAAAGTTATACATTGTTTTTTGGATGTTATATATTTATGAGAATAATATATCTTTTAAACATCCAAAAAATTCTCTTATATAATAATGTGGAACTAGCACTTTTTGTTGTTTGGCACTATATGTATAAGCAGTTAAATTATTTTTGTTTGCTAGTAATTTACTTCGATAGCAATGAAAGTTGTTTGTAATAATGGTTATTGTATATTTTTCTTTTTTTAATGAATCCATAATTTTTTTACTATAAATCATATTTTCTTTTGTATTTGTACTTTTATCTTCTTCAATAATTGACTTTTTATTTATTCCTTTATCAATTAAATATTGTTTCATTGCCTTAGCTTCGCTAATATCTTCACCATTACCTTGGCCACCACTTACAATGATTATTGTTTCTGGAAATTGTTGGTAATATTCCAATGTTGCATCCAGACGGTATTTTAATGATGTAGAAGGGACTGTGCCATTTATTTTTGCTCCTAAAACAAGTATAAAATCTGTTTGCTTATAATAAGAAGTGTTTGCTTCATTAATAATTAATCCTTCAATTATGATGAATAATATTATTGATATGCATATTATGCTTTTAATTATATAATTTATTATTTTAGGTAATTTTGATAAAATACTTGTTTTGTTCTTTAATTCATAGTAACTATATAAACTACAGATCCACGCAAATATTAAATATAAAATATAGCTGGGGATGAATCGTGAATTTAATATTAATAATATAAAATAGCTTATTGAAAATATAGATAATGTTATTAAAAGATAATCAAAAATTTTATTATTTGGTTTCATTTTGTCCTCCTTATGTTTGGATATAACTATAGATAAAAGAAATTAAAATATATTGATAATACAAATAAAGGAAAATGATAATATTTTTAAAATTAATTTGAATTTTAATCATTATTATATTTTTTATAATAAAGTTGAAAGAACTATAAATAGTTGTAGTAGATAAAAGGAGAAAATGTGATGCATTATGTAAAAGTAAAAGGTATTTTATCGTCTAAAAATGGAATGAATTTATATAGGGGGTGTCTGCACGGTTGTATTTATTGTGATTCAAGAAGTAAATGTTATTGTATGAATCATGATTTTGAAGATATAGAAGTTAAAGAAAATGCTATTGAGCTTTTAGAAAATACTCTTAAAAGAAAACGAAAAAAATGTATGATAGCTATAGGTTCTATGAGTGATCCTTATATTCCTCTTGAAAATAATATCCAACACGTTAGAAAAGCACTTTTTTTAGCATATCAATATGGATTTGGTTTTACATTAATTACAAAATCTAATCGAGTGTTAAGAGATTTAGATATATTAAAAAAAATTAATCAAAAATCCAAGGTAGTTGTTCAAATGACATTAACAACATATGATGAATTACTTTGTAAAAAAATTGAACCTAATGTTAGTACAACAAGAGAAAGATTTGAAGTATTGAAAATCTTACATGAAGCAAATATACCAACAATTGTATGGTTATCTCCAATTCTTCCTTTTATTAATGATACAAAAGAAAATTTACAAGGAATACTAAATTATTGCATAGAGGCTAAAGTAAAAGGAATTATTTGTTTTGGTATGGGTGTAACATTAAGGAAAGGAAATAGAGAATATTTTTATCAACAGTTGGATCGTTTATTTCCAAATTTAAAAGATAAATATATTCAAACATATAGAAATAGTTATGTATTAAATAGTCCTAATAATAAAGAATTAATGTATCTTTTTCATCAAACATGTAAACAAAATGGTATTTGGCATGATAATGAACAAATTTTTCAATATTTAAATACTTTTGAAGAAAAGAAATCTAAGCAGTTTGAGCAATTAAGTATATTTGATTAGTATTAAATTTTATGTTGTAACCATTCTTTAAAACTTTTAAATATTTTTTCTAGTTTTACTTGAGTATGATTGAATGTATTTGTATCAATTATAGGAAATTCTTCTTTTCCAAATATTTTGTTTTGGATATATGCGCAATACCATAGTTCTAATTGTATAGTTTCACAAACTGTTTCTTTTTTTCCATAATGTTTAGTTATATAGCCTCCAGAATAAGGAATATTCTTTTTAATTGAAAAATCATTTTCTAAAAAAGCAGTTTGAAAGAAATTTGTTAAATTATTAGAACAAGATTTATTGAAATTATTTCCAATAATAACATCTGCATCATAGTTAAGACCGAAACTATGTAAATCAATAACATATACTTTTTTGAATATTTTTAATTTATCTTCAATAGATTTTTTTAATGCATTATGATAGGGAAGATAATAATTCATTATTCTTTCTTCAATTTCTTGTTGAGTTAAAGGTGTATGGTAGATTTTATCATCTTGTGTTGTATGTGTATAGATGATATTTGTTTTATAAGAATTGCTCGATTTTTCATCGATTTGTCTATTTACATCAATAACATAACGATTAATGTTATTAATTATGACAGTATACCCCAAAGACTCTAAAAAAGAATATAAATTAGGAAGATACCAATCAGAGTTAGGTAAAATGATATCTGGTATCATTTTATGTTTCATTTCAGGTAAAATATATATACCACTATGAGGGATACTTATAATAACAGGTAATTCGTGATTTGTTTTATTTTTTATTTCTAAGAAAGTTGTATGGTCATTAAGATAATTTTTCATTTTATTCTCCTTTTTTTGATATATGAAAATTTTATCAATTATATTTCAATATTTCTATGGATTATTTAAATAAATTGACATAGTAGTAAGCTGATAGTAGAATTAATATGAAAAGGAAGTACTGTTGATGAAAAATAATATATGGTTACTTATAAAAAAATTATGAAAGGTATTAATGTTTTAGGAAAAAGAGTAAATGTTATTATAGATAGACCATTAGGCTCATATCACCCTAAATATAAAAATTTATATTATCCGGTAAATTATGGCTATGTTGAAAATGTTATGGGTGGTGATAATGAATGGCAAGATGTGTATATTTTAGGGATAAATGAGCCAATAGAAAGGTACACGGGTAAAGTTATTGCAATTATTCATCGGTTTAATGATATAGAAAATAAGTGGGTGGTGACACCAGAAGAAATGACATTTACTAAAGAACAAATAAAGAAGTTGGTAGAATTTCAAGAACAATATTTTGAATTTGAAATAATCATGTAATAAATAAAAATGAGCTTAATCAATTAAGCTCATTTTTATTTAATAATTTAAGTCTTTAATCTTATTTTCTATTATTTTAATTACTTTAATAAATTCATCGTCATTTTTCCCAGTTGGATCATCTAAATACCAATCATCATTAAAATCTTTACCAATATATGGGCAATTTACATTACATCCCATAGAGATAATAATATCTACTTCAGGAATATCATGCATTAATTTACTATATTGTTCTTGTTCCATATCAATTTGATAAAGTTTTTTTATGAGTCTAACTGCATCTTGATTAATTTGTGGTTTTAATTCTGTTCCACAAGAATAAAAATCATATTTATTGCTCATGAATTTTTTGCCTAACGCTTCTGCTATTTGACTACGGCAAGAGTTATGAACACACACAAATGCAATTTTAAGTTTTTGTTTCATATATTTATTAACCTTTCACTTTTTTTGATAAAATATATTTCACTTCATCTACTGATAGGACTTTCCCAAAAGAAACAACTTCACCATTTAATACTAATGCAGGGGTTGACATAATACCATAAGATGCAATTTGAGCAAAGTTGGTGATATGATCAATTGGCAAATTTAAGCCTAATTCAATTACTGCCTTTTTTACAGATTCTTCTAGTTTTTCACATTTTTTACATCCTGATCCTAAAATTTTGATTCCATCTTCTTTTTTTAATTCTTCAGTTTTGGTAATACTTTCCTGGTCAATTTGACTACAACAACATTTCTTTTTAAACAAATTCATATTCATTCTCCTCTCTAAATCAAACATTGATTCAACATTAAAAATATACTCTTTTTTGTCTAGATACTCATTAATCTATTTTATAATTTCATTAATGGGATATTCTATTCCTTTTTTTAATAACTGATATCTACTATCGTATAAAAAAACAACATTTGACATATGCTTTTTTCTAATATAGTAAAAATGAAAATATATTAAACAAATAACCAACAATAATAATTCCTAAAGTGCATATTGTAATAAATAGTATTAGTAATTTAGGCTTTACAGCTTTTTTTAACATAATCAATGAAGGCAAACTTAATGTTGTCACCGCCATCATAAATGATAAAACTGTTCCTAGTAGTGCTCCTTTAGCTAGTAAAGCTTCAGCAACTGGGATTGTTCCAAAAATATCAGCATACATTGGAATTCCCATAATTGTTGCTAAAATAATGCCAAAAGGATTATTTCCACCTAGTATATTTTCTATCCATAATTCTGGAATCCAGTTATGGATAATAGCTCCAATACCTACACCTATCAAAATATAGAGGAAAACTTTTTTAAAAGTCTCTATAACTTGTTCTTTAGCATATTGTAGACGCTCTTTCTTACTTAAATCTGGTGAACTGATATCTACACTACTAGACTTCATAATAAACTCTTCAACATATTTTTCCATATGCATTTTTTCAATAACTGTGCCACCCACAACCGCAATAACAAGACCGACTATTACATAACCAACAGCTATTTTTATTCCAAAAATACTCATCAGTAAAACAAGGCTTCCTAAATCAACCATCGGAGATGAAATCAAAAACGAAAAGGTAACTCCTAGAGGTAATCTGGCACTAGTAAATCCAATAAATAGCGGTATAGATGAACATGAACAAAACGGTGTTACAGTACCTAGTAAAGCAGAAATAATATTTGCTTTTATGCCGTGGAATTGCCCTAAAATTTTCTTGCTTCTTTCTGGGGGGAAATAACTTTGAATATAAGAAATAATAAAGATTAGTACACATAATAATATAGTAATTTTAATAACATCATAGATAAAAAATTGTATACTAGCTCCTATAGTTGAATTGATATCTATATTTATAGAAGTTAGCAACATAGCGATAACTTCATTTAGCCAGTGCATTCCTAAAATTTGATTTTGGAAAAACAACCAGATTTCTTCCATAATTCCTCCTTGTATCGATATATATCGATTTATAAATTTTAATTTTTGCCACTATAATAGTGGCTTTATAAAACAAAGAATAATTTATACTCGATAATTTTTTAAATATTCAATAACTTTTTCGATCCCATCGCTTGATAAAGAATAATGTGACCACTTTCCATCTTTTCTTATATTAACAATTTTTGCATCTGTTAATATTTTCATATGGTGTGATAAAGTAGACTGACTTACATCGAGAATTTCTAAAAGTTTACATGCACAATGTTCTCCTGTTTTTAAAATATCTAGAATTTTTAAACGATTAGGATCACAAAATGCTTTAAAAACTTTTGCTTCTAGTTCAAAATCTTTAGCCATATAATCACCTCACATCTATATTCTTCGATATAAGATTAACATATATATCGATATATGTCAATGTGTTTGGATAATCATTAATTAACGACAAAATATAACTTTTAATGTATAATAAAATCATATATGTGATAAAAGAAAGAAGGATAAAAATGAAAATTTTAGCTTTTACAGGAGCAGGAATTTCAAAACAATCTAATATTCCTACATTTATGGAAAGACCAGATGTAAGAGAAAAATTGTTTAGAAGTTATGCAAATAGTCATCATGAAGAATATAATGAAGTAATTAGACAATTAAAAGCCAATATGAATGGGGCTAAACCAAATGATGCCCATATTGCTTTGGCTGAATATAAGATACCTGTTATTACGATGAATATTGATGGGTTACATAGGCTTGCAGGAAGTGATGCTTTAGAACTTCATGGCGGTTTGCCAGAAGACGATGAGATGGATATCGCTTGGTCTTTGTATAATAAACCTGTATTATATGGTGATCCAGCGCCAAATTATCAAAAAGCTTATGAAATGGTCTATGATTTAACATCAGACGATGTATTTATTGTGATCGGTTGTTCGTTTCATACGGCTATTGCCTGTGATTTAAGAGAAGTAGCAAAATCAAAAGGAGCAAGAATTATTGAAATTCAAGAAGATGCAGCTCATAATGTAAGAAAAGTATTAACAAAACTTATAAAATAGAGTTGTTTTGGTAGAGCTATATTTATTTAAATTATTTAAATGATAATGTTTGACAGTTGTTTTAATAGTTGATATTATTAATACATAGATAAAATAAATACAATGAATTGAAATAGTAGGCTATGCATTTAGGCAAAGAGAGTATCGGTTTGGTGTGACGATATCCAAATAATTAGCTGAATACATCAAGGAGTAGAATGCTGAAAGTAGTAGGCATCTCCGGGTACACCCGTTATAGTGTTAGAGTATGAACCATAGTAATATGGCGTACTTGATGAGGCTAATAGGGTGATCTATTAGTGAATAAAGGTGGTACCACGAAGTTATCTCGTCCTTTGATAGGACGAGTTTTTTGTTTATAGGAGGAAAGAAAAATGATTATTGTTTTAAAACCAAATGTAAGTGATGAAAATATTAAAAAGATTGAAAATATTATAATTTCAAAAGGGGTACAACCTCATGTTTCTAAAGGGGAAATTCAAACAATCATCGGAATGGTTGGAGATACTACTAAAATTGATCCTAAAATAATTGAGGTAGAGCCAGAAGTAGAAAAAGTAATGAAGGTATCAGAACCGTATAAACTTGCAAATCGAGCTTTTCATCCTGATGATACAGTTGTTGATGTAGCAGGGGTTAAAATTGGTGGTGAAAATCTTGCTTTGATTGCAGGACCTTGTTCAGTTGAAAGTGAAGAACAGGTAATTGAAATTGCAAAGGCTGCTAAAAAGGCTGGAGCAA
>JAGZCC010000051.1 GCA_018369555.1 Thomasclavelia spiroformis | reverse complement strand
TTTTCAAAGAAATTAAACAGTTAACCTATAAAAATAAGTATTTTCATATTTTCAAACTTTTTCATAAAAAATACTTGTATTTTATATAGTTAGCTCCTAAAATAAATTATTTTTCAAAAGACAAAGCATTTTTTAAAAATTGCTTTGAAATACAACTAAAATTTTCTAAATTTTTATCAACTTCCTCCCAATCAATATTTGTATCAAAAATTTGTTCTATTGAATTTTGATAATCGTTTATGTCTATTATACGATGTGTTAAGCCAGCCACTTTCAATATTGTTAAAATTCTATCATTCATTCCTGATCTACCACCTTGCTCAAGAATAACATAAAAATTTGTATGAAATATCAAACTCATCATAACTCCATGAAATGAATTAGTGATAAAATATTTAGCATTTTTAATTGAATATAACCATTCACTCATTGAAGTATTTTCAATGGATTTAAATTTTTTACTACCCGATAAAATTTTGACCATCATTCTAATATTATGCTTGATTTTTCTATTTTGCTTTCTCAATATGTAACAAATTACCTCTTTATCAAGTCTTTCATTATTTGTATGCTCATTTGTTATTAATTTCTCATAATCATTGCATTTTATTAATAAGGTTGGGTCTGCAGTTTTTATAGCATTCGTTATTCCTTCTTTATCAAGAATACTGATTCCTGTGCTTTCCCTTACACCAATATAATCAAATCTTTCAATATACTTTTTTGCTGATGAAATTATGTGCTTAGGATAATCATGACATCCAAAACTGACACTATAAGCTATTCTTTTACAATTTTCTTTCCCAAAATTCAAATAATATGCATAAGTTGGTTTTCCTTCTCCAAGCGATGTAAAATAGGGATTCCATATTTGATCACTTCCACAAATTAAGATATCAAAATCTAATTTTTCATTTATTAATTCATTTTGTGAATAATACCTTTTTGTTAAACAAAGATAATCATTTCTAAAATTTTTTAATTTATTTTCTTTTTTTAACTCTTTTATATTGCGAAGAGTAATTTTAGGATGAAAAATTTTTACACAATTAACAAATTTTTTCTCATATTTTTTTGGACAATAATTAATAATTTTAACGTCACATAATAATTCCTTTGAAAGATATGTTTGTAACGCATATGCTTGTAAAATTGCACCGTGATTAGCTGCCCAATGAAATGTCATTATACCAATTTTTTTCATTTTAAAAAATAATTCACTATAGTTAAGCATAGTAAATTATTTTTCCTCACTCCTTTCCTTTAATTAAAATAATATACATTACATATAAGTTATATGTTTAATAAATCTTTATTTAAAAATTTTAATTTTAAATATACCGCCTTTATTTCTATAGAAAACCGTTAAAAATAATGGTAATGTAATAAACAACGAGATTACAATAGTAGAAATATGAGAAGGATTAAAGAAACTTAATGCAAGATAATATAAAAAAGTAATATTAACAATATTATTTTGATTAATATCCACGTTATTTTTTATATATTTATACATTTTATAAAAAGTATTAAAAACTAATATTCCAATTAAACCAAACGCAGCAAGAATATCTAAAATACTAGAGTGTCCACCAAACGTATGTTTTCCAAAACTACCATATAAAATATTATTTTTAAAACTATCTATTGAAATCTGATAAATCTCTTTTCTAGAAACAATATCTCCATCTGTAAGCTCATTACCCATAATAAAATCGTTCAATTCTTTTAATCTTTGACTTAAATCATCTCCAATATACAAAGATATTGATTCAATAATTTTTGAAATATTGAGTATAAAAATTAAAAATACAAGTACAATAATAAATTTGAAAATTATATTTTTCTTATCTTTTTTATTTTCAAATATTAAAACTATAAAAACAAACAATATAAAAAAAATAAGTGCCATTGTGAATTGCGCATTTAAAAATAATATTAAAATTCCACACAATAAACTAAAATATACAAATTTATTTTTTGCTATTAATAATTTATATGCTAATAAAATTCCAATTATAACTAGGCTATAAAAATATCCAAAACTACCTATTCCTTTTACTGAAATCTCTCCCATAATTAATTCTGCATGTTCCGAACTTGTAGCTAATATTCTAGAAATATCTGGAGTTATTTGTAATTGTAAAAACGTATTAATTCCTACGTAAAAACTATCTATTAAAAGTACAATTAATAATAATTTTTTTCTATTATAGTTAGTATCAAAAATATAATAAATAGAAATAGCTATAATTATCATTATATATATATATGATTGAAAATTATAATTATAATATGAATCATTTCCTATTAACATAGAAATTATCATCATTATAATAAACACAAATAAACTTCCAGAAATTTTTAAATAAAGCTTTAAAAAACGTTTATCTAAAAGCGCTATGATAAACCAACAGAATACAATTAAAAATTTTAAAACATTTGGTACATAATCTTGAATATACGAAAAGATTCCTGAATTTAACCATAAAACAATAAATATTGCTAAAATCAATTGAAAATTTTTTATACTTATTTTCATAATGTTTTAATATTTAATACACTCTTTAATTTTCTTTTAATTTTAGTTTTTAAGCTAGGATTAAATTTCTTTATATATTCTTTTCTTATGCGTTCATCAACCTCAACATTTACAAAATTAGCTGGTTTAATTTCTTTAGGAATATGATTTATAAATTTTGATTCACCTGCAACATTATGAACACCAGAACCATCAAATCCTACATTCTCCACCCTAGTTACTACAGGCAAAATTGCAAACATATTATGTTTAAACATTGAATAACCAAATCTTATTGCCCAAGAGTCTATTTTTCCTTTCATCTGGTTATCTAACATGGTAGATCTATCATTACCATAATAATCAAATTCATGTCTCAGTTTCTTATTTTTTTTAAATACTGCATAATCTTTTACTTCCCAGTCCACTTTATCCCATCTATCTTTCCAAGTAGCCCAAGCATAACTAGATCCTCGACCCATTTTATATACATCAAATTTATACTCTTTAGGAAATTTAATAGGTGCAGAATATCCTCCAATCATTCCAATACATTTATTGTTCTCATAAAATTCCAGTCCTCTATTCATATAATCTAAAAAATCAACTGATACCTTGTTATCATCTTCAATCACTATAACTTTGCTATAAATATTTATAATCTTAGTAACTCCAGATATAACAGATTTAGCTAACCCTTTATTATTTTCATTTTCAACGATCTTTATTGAATTAAATAATTTATTCCAACATTTATCATTGATAATTTTTCTAACTTCAATAACATTGCTTTCCGATTTAGAATTTTTAGCAGCATCCGAAAATATAAATAAATCACTTTTTTTTGCAAATTTACATTTACTTAAACTATCTAAAACATTTTTCGTATTTTTTGGCCTATTATAAACAAATAAAACAATTGGTGCAAACATTATCCATCCTCCTTTATCAGCACATAAATACAATATCATTTATTCAAATCATTATTTATTGATGTATATAATTTAAAATAATTTTCTATCATCGAATTTAAATTATATAATTTGTTTATTCTATTCCTACAATTATTTTCTATATTTAAAAAATTTTTTTTATAAAAAAAATCAACAGCACTTAGTAATTCTTTTAAATTATTTTCTACTATTCTTCCTGTTGTATTATCAACAATTTCTGGACATGCTGTTGAATTATAAACAATAGCAGGTGTCCCACATGCCATTGCTTCAGCTACTACCAATCCAAATGTTTCTTCAAGTGAACAATTAATAAAAACATCTGCAATACTATAAAACTTAACCAATTCATCTAGATTTTCAGTCTTCGTAATCCCTATAATATTATGAGGTAATATTTTAATTTGTTCTATTGAAACACCAATTAAAATAATCACACTATCTTCACTAATATATTTAGATAATTTTATAAATGTATCTAATCCTTTTCCTTCATTCCATACGCTTGCTACTCCAAGAATAATAAATTTATTTTCAATATTTAACTTTTTTCTTAAAGAAGATTCCGTAAATTTAAAAACATTAGTATCTATACCATTATATATACATCTAATATCTTTTCCTTTAAAAAAGGATTTTTTAACTTCTGTTTCAAGCCAATTTGAAACAGTCACAATATGTAATTTGTTTATTGATGTGAAATATCTTTTTTTATCAATATAATTTTTTTTTGTACGATCATACTCACTATCAGGGTAAGTATGTAATTGTGGGCAATTAAAACATTCATTTTTCCATTTATCACATTTTACTTTTGTAAAATGTGCACATTTACCAGTAAATGGCCAACAATCATGAAACGTCCATACAACTTCTATATCCATTTTTTTTAAAAATTTAAATAAAATAGGAAAATTCAAATAATGCCCATGGATATTATGTAAATGTATTATTGTTGGATTAATTTTTTTTACATATCTAATGAGTTTTATTGTGCTTATGATAGACCCATAACCTTGTAAACAAAATTTTCTAGATATAAAACTATGAAAATGATTATCCAATTTATTTCCAATTTTATAAGTATTATTCCTTGTAGAATTTCCCAATCCATATGCAATATAATTTTCAATATTTAAACTATTTAAATAGTCACTTATCTGCTCAACAATCTTGCCTGTACTACCACTACCACAAACAGAATTAATTTGTAATATTTTCATATTTACCTCTTTACATTTAAAAATTCAAATATTTTTTTTCCTTGTACTTTAGAATTTTTTTCATTTAAAACAAAATCCATTGCCTCTTTTCCTAATTCAATTAAATTATTTTCTGACAAAGAAAAAATTTCTTCTATTTTTTTACTTAATCCTTCTTCAGTTTCATTGTCTAAAACATAAACATAATTAAAATATTCTTCAGGTATTCCTGGTAGCTTTGTTGTTAATAGTGGAGTTCCACTTGACATATATTCGATAGTTTTAGATGGAAAAGAATATTTAGTATATTCTTCTTTACTATCTCTAATATTAATTAGCAACGATGCTTTATGTTCAAATTCTAGAACCTTTTCTCTATCTACTAATCCAAAAAATTTTATTCTATCATCTATCTTTGAATATTTAATAATTTCTTTTTCAAAATCACCTGTGCCAAATAACCATAGTTCACAATCTATTTTTGTTGCCATAAAACCTTTTATTAACATTTCTATTTTATGTTTTCTATTCAACATTCCCGCATACATTATTGCTTTACTTTTTATAACATTTTCATATTTTTTATTTACTAATAACATTTTTTCGTTTACTGTACCTTCAATAATTATGCTTGGTTTTTCTAATATATCTAATTCTTTTTTCATATATTTTGTAAGTAATATATATTTATCAAATTTGGACTGTATTTTTTGCTGTGAATTCAAAAAGTGTTTAGACAATATTTTTTTTAAACCTGTTGGCTTTCTTAAAGAAAAATGAAATTTCGGCAAATCTGTAACAATAACGCATGTTTCGGTCTTAAATAATTTCGATAAAAAAATAACTGGTCGTGCAATAAAACTAAATATAGAACAACATAAAATCACCTTATTACTATCTTTTCTATTTTTTAATAACCATTTTAACAACGAAAAAAAAGTTGCAATAGCATATCCCCAGTGCTTTAAAAACAAAAAATTTATTGTTGGATAATGCTTTGTTATTATTCCAGATCCTAGTTTTTCTTTTTTGGCCCTAATAAATAATCTTGAACCATTTGGAAAAGATGCAATAGTTAAAAAAGTATGTGCTGAAATTTCTAATTTGCTTATTTTACTTAGTCCAGATAATATAGAATCTTCAAAAACTTGTGCAGAAATTGATGGCTTAACTTTGCTTTTATTTGCAATATCGTTATATGTTTCACTCGAACATATTGTTCCAATATAATATACTTTCATCTAACTTTCCTTATCAATTCCATTAATTAAATTGCCAAATTTAAGATCGTATTCTTTAGGTTTAAATGGTATAAGCCCGCCACCTGAATGGAATGTCAATTCACTAAATACAATTTTTTCATCGACACTATATAAATCTACCCTAACAAATTTAAACGGATCAGCGAGTTTTTCAGCAATTTTAATTAAATCATCTTTATTATTAGGTAATACATCATTTTTAAAGCCATCATATCCATATCTAACATCTAATTTTTTCCATGTTGAGTCATAAATATTGTCAAAACGTTTATTATTTATTTGCTTATTATGTTGAATAAAACCTACTTTTCCATTAAAACAGAATAATTTAAATTCCTCTAATTCACCACTAAGTGGTTCTAAAAATTTATCACACATTATTCTTGGTTTAATATTTTTATAATTTTTTTCTCTATCTTTTAAATAAAAATTTTCATTTAACCATGTATCAAATTTTTCTTTTGCATGTTTTTTGTCAAATTTTGAAATATCATTTACAATTATATTATATGAAGAACCGTGTGTTGCCTTCATGACAAACTTTTTAGGAAAATTTGTAAAGTCAATTTCATCAAAAGAATTATAAATTCCAATAATTTCATTCAAATATTCTTTACCTACACATTTTTCAACATATTTTCTAACCTCGTATTTATCTGTATATATATCATATGCCAATTTCTCATCTGATATTTTTGTACTACATATATACTCATTCATTGTACGTGGTTTTTCTAGATTTGGAATTTTTCCAAACATAATAAAATATAATAATTTACTATGATTTTCATCAGAAATAAGATTAGGATATTTCATAAAAAATTTCATAACTAGTATCTTTATTCCAACTCGAAATTTCAAAACTTATCTCCTTTCACCATTTTTTTTAAAACATTTGTTGTCTTTTGGATATACACAGTATCTGGTGGGACTTCTCCTTTTATTATACTTTGTGCTCCAATTACTGAATTATCACCAATTTTACTTCCTTTCAAAATTATGCTTCCTGCACCAATCCAAACATTTTTTCCTATTTCAATATTTTCACAAACGTATTTATTTTTCTCAACATAACCATTAGATATATCATGATCATGATCGAATATCATCACATTCGGTCCAATAATACAATTGTTACCTATACTAATGCTACTTCGACAAGTAATGATTGTATTAGAATTTAAAAATACACTATTACCAATAATTAATTTTCCCTTTTCTCTTATATTTATTTCTACATTATTACGTGTTCTAAAATTTTTGCCAATTAAATATTTTGAATTCTTATGAGCCATTATCTTAGTTGTTGGTGAAATATATAAAATATTCTTATAATTTTTTTTCTTAACTAGGCGAATAACATTATAAATAACTATTAAACATTTTTTTATCATAATTTTCATCCTATTCATTAAACATTTCAATATACGCATTAATACTATTTTGTGTATTTAATTTATCATTAATATAGTTTATAGCATTCTTACAATATATATTATATTTTTGCTGACTCATTAAAACGAATTTTTCAATTATGTTCTTAAATTCTACTTCATTACCAAATTCAATTGCATAACCGCAATTATAATTTGAAACATCACTCCAAGGTGTAGTGTCACTAATAATTATAGGTCTACCAATTAATAATGATTCCACAATAGAATGCCCATAATTTTCTCCAGTTGTTGGCATATAAAATGCATGATATTTTGAAATAATTTCAGCAACTTTATCATGATCAATATATCCCATATAATTAACCCTAATATTAGATTTTAATTTTTCTATTTCTTTTTTACATAATTGCCAATATTCTACATCTTCAACAGGGCCATAAATATCATACCGAATTTCACCATTTAAATTGTTTAAATATTTTATTGCATTCAATAAATTCTTAGTGGGATGGATACGAGCAATATATACTAAATGTAGTTTTCCTTTCTCTTTCTTTATCTCTAAATAATTCGTCTTTATAACTGATAAATTGTTAATATTATATATTTTATTACTATTAACACCGATAAAATTAGAAATATATTTTTTTTCTTCTTCACCTGTTCCATGAAAGTATACATTTTTTAATAGTCCAAAAGTTTTTAAAAATGTTTTATATATTTTTTTCTTAATTTCCCCTTCTCTTAAACGATTTGGATAAAATTCACCTCTAGGCGAAATTATTACTTTCTTTTTATTTTTTTTTGAATATTTTAAAACTGGTAAAATATCATCATGACTAAAAAAACTATTTTGGTATATAACATCTGGATTTATTTCATGAATTAATTTTTCTACTTTCTTATATGTTCTTTTTCCATATCCAAAATAATATACTTTTCCAAAATAAAATTCATTCCATCCATCATTAATACCCGGAAGTGGTTCTTTTTCATTAATTTCATAATTTTTTGATATTATATATATATCAAATTTATCATAAATAGCATCAACAAGATTCTTAATACTTATTGGTGGACCTCCACCTTTTTTTTGAGGATAAAAAAGGGATGCCATTATTAATAATTTTTTTTTCATATTATTTATCCCCCAAAGAGTTAAATATCAAATTTAATATTTTTTTATATGTGTATGATCTATCAAATGACTCTTCTGCCATTTTTCTCGATCCAATCGACATTTTTTCACGTAATTTTTTATTAAAAATTAATTTTTTTATTGATTCAGCAACTTCATGTGTATTTTCAACGTTACAATTAAATCCACATTGATACATATCCAATAATTTTCTATATTCATTATTTTCTTGCGTACTAACAACTGGTAATCCACTTGCAGCATAATCAGAATGTTTATTGATAATACTTTGTGCAGCGCCCTTAGAAATAGGATTAACTGCTATATCTGCATTTGCTAGATATGCAATCAGTTCATCATATTGTTTACGACCAACAAATTCGGTATCGACATTTTTATCTATGCTATACTTTTTAAAATCCTCTATTAATGGTCCATCTCCCAAAACCTTGAATTTAATGTTTTTAATACCATTATGATTAAGTTCTGAAATTGCATCTATAATAATTTTGATATTGTAACTATGTCCCAAAGTTCCTACGTATATAACCCAAAACTCATCCTTATTTTTTATTTTTTTCGCACTTTTAAAAACCTCATCAAATTTTTTTAAATCAGTGCCCAAATACACTGTTAAACCTTTTGAATGTCTATTATTTTCTAAACCACGTTTTAAGTATGTATTTGAAACTGCAATAATTTCATCTGCTTCTTTAAAAATTTTGTTTTCTATAATAGTAAGTGGCAAAAAAATTAGGTTTGATAAAAGCGGAATATTGAATACTAATTTAAATGCTTCCGGCCATAAATCTTGAATATCTACAAAAAGAGGTATATTGTTCTTTTTACAATATTTTCTTGCTACATTTCCAACATCTAAAGAAGGTATTGCAACATATACAAGATCTGGTTTTTTTATTGCTTCCAAATATTTCTCCAAGTTTTTTCCAAAAATATAATGACTATAAAAACGTTTTATACAAACATTTTTTGGATATCCCGGTTCCTCTAACATTGTATATTTATAACTTAATTTTTCTAACCCTGGCATATTACAATCTCTAGTTTTTTTATTTTTATGTGAAAAATTAGTTGTAACAATTTCAACATTAAAATTATTTTCACATAACAAGTCAGCTAAATATATAAATCGGTTATTTCCTGGTTCATTAGGTGGTTGACTAAAATGATCAATAATTAAAATATTCTTCATATCTTAATCCTTCTTTACCATTATCTCGTTATATTTCATCATATATACGTCATCTTCATAATTTCCAATACATACCTGATTAGTTATATTTAATAAATTGTTAATAATTAATTTTACATTATCAACTCCACACTCATATGCATGAGGATATCCTCCACCAAATCTAGGATTTACTTCAGAAATATAATATGTTCCATTAATATCAAAGATGTCTATGTCTATCTGTCCTAAAAAATTTGCTTGCTTCACAAATTTTTTTATCAATGAAAATAAATTATCATTTTTAAAAGAAATTGCTTTATCTGTTTCACCAGCACGCATTACAAGTTTTTTCTTAGTAAAAATAGAAACAATTTCTTGTGATATTAAATCAACATAACAATCTGCACCTATTTCTTGACCATTCAAATATTCTTGTATAAATAAATCTGAATTATTTTTCAAAAGAATCTCCAATGTTTCTTTATCATATACCTTATTAATCGACATACTTGCACTACCTTTATATGGTTTAACGAATACAGGAAATGATATTTTTCCAGCTTCTAAATCTTTATAAAATTCAGAAATGTTTATATAAGACTTTGCACAATTATATCCATTTTCTTTTAGCCAGTTATACATTTTCCATTTATCCAATGCTAACTCACAAGCTTCATAACTTGAACCTATTACCTTTACTCCTATTTTTTCAAATTCAACACTATTTTTTGCAAGTAATGATAATTCTGGATCAATTAATGAAAGTACCGCACAAATATTTTCTTTTTTACATATATCAAAAATAATTTCAATATAATTTGGATCACTTATACGAGGTACAATGTAATACTTATCAGCCTCGTATAATGCCGGAGCAATTGTACTACAATCGGTAGCAATAACCTTACCTTTATCCTTTAATGCATTTTTAAAATATTGAATTATTTTATTTCTTGTCCCACAGCTTAAAATCAAAATATTCATCTTTATTTAATACCTAACTTAGCCTTTCTTTCTTCTGCAAAATTTGACTCAACAGTTCTTGTATCTGTTGCTATATCAGATTTCCTTAAAACTATAAGAACTGTTTTAATTATTATTTTTATATCAAATAAAAAACTTACTTTAGAAACATACTCTATATCTTTTTCCAAACGATAATCCCATCCAAGAAAATTTCTACCATTTACCTGTGCCCAACCAGTTAATCCTGGTCTTACATCATGGCGATGCTTTTCATTATCATTATAAAATGGTAAATAGCTTACTAATAATGGTCTTGGTCCTACAATCGCCATGTCACCTTTTAGAATATTAAAAAGTTCAGGTAGCTCATCAAGACTTGTTGACCTTAGTAGCTTCCCAAACTTGGTTAATCTTATTTCATCTGGCAGTAAATTGCCCTGTTCATCTTTAGCGTCCGTCATTGTTCTAAATTTATATAATGTAAAGATTTTTTCATTTAATCCCGGACGTTCCTGTTTAAAAATAACTGGTGATCCTAGTTTTGTTCTTACTAATATAGCTACTATTAATAAGATTGGACTAAGAACAATTAGTGCAATCAGTGATAAAATAAAGTCAATCAGACGTTTAAAAAAATGTTTATACATTATTTAAAACACTCCCTGATTACTGCAATAATTTTATCCTGCTGTTCTGGTGTCATTTTATTATCACTTGGTAAACATAAACCTCTGTTAAAAATATCCATTCCTACATCAGTTCCTGAACCATCAATATAGGCATTAGTATTAGCACGACCATTACCATCTTTAGTAATAAATGGATTATTACGATAGACAGGTTGCATATGCATTGGTTTCCAGATTGGACGGCCTTCAGCATTAATAGAAGCAATTGCATCTAATATTTCCATTGGACATGATTTACCAGGTTCACTTGTATATAAATAATCTAGTTCCCCTCTAACCTGTTTACACATTGCTTCTGGTTCAATGATCATACAAGATAGCCAGTAATTTGGTTCACATTCATCTTCGATAAAAGGATTCATTGTTACCGGTAAGTCTTTTAAACCTTCTTTATAGCGATTGTAAATTGCTTTCTTTTGAGCAATGTGTTCTTCCAAATAAGGATACTGTCCACGAACAACACCGGCAATAACATTAGACATGCGATAGTTATAGCCAATTTCTTCATGCTGATACCATGGAGCATTTTCTCGTGACTGTGTTGACCACTTTCTTACCTTATTAGCTGCATCTAAATCATCTGTTAAAAACATCCCACCAGATGAACCTGTAATAATTTTATTACCATTAAAACTAATTACTGAAAATTCTCCAAAAGAACCACACTGTTTACCTTTATAAGATGTACCTAAAGCCTCAGCAGCATCTTCAATTAAAATAGCATTATGTTTTTTACAAATTGCTTTAATTTCATCAACCTTAGCTGCCACACCATATAAATGAACAAGCATAACAACTTTAACATCCGGATAAATTTCAAAAGCTTTTTCTAAAGCTTTAGGATCCATATTCCATGTTTCATATTCACTATCAATAAAAATAGGAACTCCGCCTTCATAAGTAATTGGATTAACTGTAGCAGAAAAAGTTAAATCACTACAAAAAACTTTATCACCTAATTTAACGTCCGCCATTTTTACAGCCATATGTAAAGCAGCAGTTCCAGCAGATAATCCTACCGCATATTTACAGCCAATTTTTTCAGTTGTAATTTTTTCTACTTCGTTAATATTTTTTCCTACTGTAGACATCCAGTTAGTTTCATAAGCTTCAGTTACATATTTCAATTCATCTCCATGCATTGTCGGTGATGATAGCCAAACTTTATTTTCAAATTTTTCCATTCTTTTCCCCCTCCTTATATCATCAAATACAGACATTATTTTTATATAAAAATAAAAGTTTCTATGTGTTTTTGGGTACAGTTCCCCCTACCCCATAGAAACTAATAATATGTTCCAAAATTCATTGAAGGCGGATTACCAAGCGCTTCAACTATTTCTTGCCTAAAATGTCTATACCTAATTTAATTCTTCGATCAAAAAAGATTAGGTCTAAAAAAGCACAACAATTATGTTTATCAACTTTTACAATATGATTTTCATAAGCTACTAATGGTCCACTTATTACCCTAGTAATGCCATTTTCCTGATAACCATGTGATAATCTAACAACATATTTACTATCTAAAACTAAATTAAAGAATTCAATTTCTTTTTTTGTTAATGCTGAAGTATCAGCATTTTTAAGTTGTCTGATTAATCCATTATTATCTTCTTTCATATTGAATAATAAAGTATTAAATTCTTCTTGATTCAACATTGTTTTTATAAAAATATAATTATTAAACATAGGTTTAATTGTTATTTCTTTAGTATAACGATGACATACTTCATAACTTGGAATAAATGCTTCTAATTCTTTCTTTTTATTCAAGTTTCCAAGAATACGTTGAGTCCGATGACTCAACGTATATAATACATACCAATTCATTAATCTACCATCTCAATTGCAACATTAAATTTACCATTAAAGATCTTACAATCTAATGTTACAAAACGATCATGTCGATTCAATTTAATAATTCTATCTTCTAATCCAATTAATGGTCCTTTAATTGCATTAAAACGTGAATTGATTATATTACCTAATGTATGCTTAATAACATAACCACCATCGAATAATCTTTCTAAAAAACTTTGTTCATCAAGTGTTAAAGGATATACATCTTTATAATCAAGTAATTCGATTAACCCTTCAATTGTTCTAAAGAAAACTTTGAACTTTTCATCGAATTTATCTTTATTAAGTTTACTTTTAATAAAAACATAATCGGGATATAGCTCTTTAATAACATATGTTCTTTTATCTCTAGCTCTATACCACTGCTCTTTTTTGGGAACAAATGCTTCAATATCCTCTTGTTTATTAAGCGAGCCAACTAACTTGCTAGCTTGACCAGCTTTTACATGAGCAATATACCAATACATTTTTATCCCTCATTTCTTCTTTTTCACAGAACATAGAGTTCTGCGAAAATTATTTTATCATATATATTTATATTTTCAAGTAAATTTGTCAGTTTATTAACAAAGATGTTCTTTTTATTTTTTTGTTGTAATAATCGCTACTTTTATTGAAAATTAAATAAATTTTTAATAAAGAAAGGAATATGAATTATGCAACAAAAAAAATTTAATGAGGTAGCAAAAGAATGGTTAATAATTAAAAAATTTTCAATTAAATATTCTACATATACAAAATATGAAACAATTATTACAAACCATTTAAATAAACAATTTAACAACATGAATATTAATGAAATCAGTGAAAAAATAGTCATTTCTTATTTCAATGATTTATTAAATAATAAAATTTATGCAACTAGTACAATTAAAACATTACGTTATGTTTTAAAAGCAATATTAGATTACGCTCAAAAAAAATATAATTTTAATAATAATAGCTTTCAATACATTAAACTAAAAAAATCAAAACCAGCAATTAAGATTTTAACCTTAAAACAAAAAAAAGAATTAGAACAATATTGTTTTAATCATCAAAAAAACTATACACTTGTAATTATTTTGTCATTATATGGAGGCTTTCGTTTAGGTGAAGTCGCTGGTTTAAAATGGTGTGATGTTGATTTTGAAAATCACTGTATTAGTATTAATCGCACGATTGAAAGATTAAAAACAACTAATTCTAGTTCTAAAACAACATTAATGGCATTGGAC
The DNA here is from genome assembly GCA_018369555.1 of Thomasclavelia spiroformis. Lineage (GTDB taxonomy): Bacteria > Bacillota_I > Bacilli_A > Erysipelotrichales > Coprobacillaceae > Thomasclavelia > Thomasclavelia spiroformis_A. The sequence goes on along the minus strand of JAGZCC010000051.1, from coordinate 2,557 downwards.
CCAAAAACTTATACTTCTAAACGAATTGTTCCAATGCCTGAATTCATTATTGACTTTTTAATAAAATATTACAAAAAACAATCTAATCCAAAAAAACAAAACTATATCTATACTAATTCAATAAAAATACCAGACCCTCGTAACATTCAATATCATTTTCATAAAATATGTAATACATTAGAATTCAAATGCAATTATCATACTTTAAGACATACTTATGCTACCAATTGCGTTATGAATGATATCGATATTAAATCATTATCAGAAATGCTTGGTCATTCTAATGTTTCAATTACATTAGAACTTTATGTTCATTCATCATTGGAATTTAAGAAATCTCAAATTAATAAACTAAAAACCCCTTCTTATGTCGCAGAACTCTATGTTCCACGACAAAAAAGGCTGTAACAAATAAAAATTTTTAATCTTTAAATGTTACACCTTTTTTTGCTTGAGATGGTATATTTAGAAAAAATAAAGTTATCCAAATATAATTAACTAAAAACATTATTCTACCTTGGTTTTATATATTTTGATTAATCCATTTGGAATCAATTATAAACTTAACCACTTTAGATATAAAAAAGGTAATTACATCCTATAAAAATGCCTAGATCTACAAATTCTAGGCATTTTTATTTCTAATATGTTATACTATTATAGAATTTTTTAAAAAGGAAGAAAAGTAATGAATAAACAAAAAATAAATTATTATGAATTAATTAAAGAAACGACAATTCTTACAATTGCAATTGCGATTATTGCTTCAGCTGTATACTTGTTTTTAGTTCCCAGTCAAACTTCAATTAGCAGTATTTCTGGATTAGCTATCATTATCAGCCACTATATTCCTTTATCATTATCAATGATTACAATGATTTTAAATATTGTTTTATTAATTATTGGATTTATTTTATGTGGTAAAGAATTTGGGATTAAAACATTTTATACGAGTATTCTTTTACCAATATTTATTGGGATATATGAAACCATTTTACCTAATTATCATTCTATTACTAATAGTCAAGAACTTGATGTTATTTGTTATGTTTTATTAGTTAGTATTGGTCTTGCAATTTTATTTAATCGTAATGCCTCATCAGGTGGTTTGGATATTGTTGCTAAAATTATGAATAAGTATTTATATATTGATTTAGGCAAAGCAATGTTTTTATCAGGAATGTGTATAGCTTTAATGTCAGCATTAATTTATGATGAAAAAGCTGTTGTTTTAAGTGTTTTAGGAACATACTTTAATGGAATTGTCTTAGATCATTTTATTTTTGGGCAAAATATTAAAAGAAGAGTTTGTATTATTAGTAAAAAAGAAAATGAACTTCGTGATTTTATTATTAATACTTTACATAGTGGAGCAACGATCTACCAAGCTATTGGTGCTTATAACTTAGAAAAAAGAAATGAAATTATAACAATTGTTGATAATGATGAATATCAAAAACTAATGAATTATTTAAATCACGAAGATCCTGAAGCATTTGTTACCATCTACACAGTATCAAATATGCGTTATCAACCTAAAAAAATATAAATATATTAATAATACCGTGATTTCAGCACGGTATTTATTTTAATATGATATTTTGTTTTAAAAGTGCATCATAGATTCCATCATGATCATTATCAAGCGTATGCAAACTAATTTCCTCTTTCAATTTTTCAGGAGCATTATCCATAAGATAACCATAATGAACCATCTTTAACATTTTTGCATCATTATAATTATCACCAAATGCAATTGTATCATCAAGCGCAATATCCCATTGCTTACACAACCTCTTAACTGCTGTCGCTTTAGAAATTCCATCAGCCATAATTTCTAATAAAATGTCAGATGATTTTACAATAGAACAATCTAAAAAAGTTTCTTTCAGTTTTTGTTCAATTTGCAAAATTTGATTTGGATTACATATACAAAGAATTTTATGAACTTCATCTTTATCTATTGAATCAAGATTTCCTTGTATTGCCTGTACTTTTACAATATTTTCTTCTCTTATTATACGTTTATCACTTTTATCTTTTACAACCCATTAATCAAAAGAATAAATTCCCCAAGCTAAATCAAAATTATTTTCTTCAATAAACATTATAATTTCTCTTATTTTTGCTTTATCAATTCCTTTATGAAAAAGAATGTCTCTATTTTCATCCATAATTAATGCCCTACTATATGCAATAATAGGTACATTGAATTGATATTCATCTAAAATTGGATAAATGCAAGAAGGACTTCGAGAAGATGTTATAACAAAAGGAATTTTTTGTTCTTTCAATTTTTTTATAGCTATCAATGTTAATGATGTAATTTCATGTTTAGAATTTAATAAAGTACCATCTATATCACTAAATACAATTTTCCCCATTTCTTTTTTCCCTTTCAACAATTCTTAATATCTTAATAATACATCAATATTCAAATAATTTCTAATCATAATGCAAAAACGCACATAAGTGCGTTTTTAGTCTTTTAAATCACATATTCCAATATTATCACCATACATTGCATACCAGTCTTGATTAAAATCATTTACAGCTT
>JAGZCC010000050.1 GCA_018369555.1 Thomasclavelia spiroformis | reverse complement strand
ATCGTAGTAAATTAGTAGTATTTTGATGTGTTTAGCTCCTTGATAATGCCGATAGATACAGCGTTTTAGCGGATAATCAAATTTTTAGTGTGTTTTTATCATAAATAGGAAGTCTTTTTTTTGATAAAGTATTTTTTATTCGCTCTGTTTGAAGATGATTAATAAAAAAACGAACAATTAAACTGATACATAACAATAATGGTGCAAAATGGATTAGAATTGAACCATTAGTAACAAATTCATCGGGACTGTTATTAAAAAATACAGAAGGAATCAATGAAAAAGATAATAATAAACTAATTGATACAAGTAAAATATTTAATAAAGTCCGATTCTTTTTAAAATAATTTAATAATAACTCTTGATCAGTTTCTTTTAATTTGATATCTTCATGTGCTTTAAATACAAAAATCCTTCGGGATTTACCGATAAATTCATAGCCATGATCAACATATTCAAGTATCCATTTATCTCGTTGTTCACGATTAGTTCCTGATTTATTTTTATCCGGTACAAATATATCTGTTTTATAATAATAACGTTTATTATCGCGTTTAAAAATCGTAAACATGTCTACGTTTTTACAATTATATCCTTGTTTAGATAATTCATTTAATCTAGCTTCTAATAATTTATAATTGCTAGGGTCATAATTTGTTAATTTAAATTTCATAAGTAACTCCTTTTCTATAGTATAGATTATCATTTTTTTACCTGTTAATAAAGAGAATACTTATAAAACTGATTTTATTTACGTAAAATTTTATCCATGGCTTTTCCTTTAGCTAACTCATCAACTAATTTATCTAAATAACTAATTTCTTTCATTAGCTCTTCATCAATATCTTCTATTTTTATATTACATATTTTACCTTTAATCAAATGACGCTTTTCATTTTTTGTGTGGCTTCATTGAAAAAGGTTGCATAATCAATATCATTTTCAAGCATTGCTTCAATTTGTTTTTCATTATACCCAGTTAGCCAATTAATAATTGTGTCTACCTCTTGTTTAGTTCGTCCTTTTTTTGTTGCTTTATTGACAAGTAGGGGATATATTTTACATTGTTCATAGTTAATGCTCCTTTATTTTGTGTTTTAAAAAGTGTTGGTTTAGTTTTTTAATGAGGGAGTTTTTAATCAAAAAGTATTTATTTACTAACTTCTTTCTAATATATTGTAGCATTAAAACAAGTGATTAGAAATATTAAAGTGATTGTATAGCTTTGTATTTTAGATGTCATTTTACTATAAAAAAATATTAATATGTGTTATTATGTATAGGCATGAAAGAGAGGGAAATATATATGAGTAGTAGATCGAAAAAGTTTTTATCATATTATCGACCATATTTAAAACTATTTTTGGCAGATATGTTTTGTGCTATGTTGGCGGCAGGGATATCTTTAGTATTTCCAATAATTATTCGTTATATTACGGGTACGGTATTAGCTGATCATAATTTTGAAATTAGTGTAATTTATAAATTAGGTGTATTAATGATTGTACTTGTCGTGATTGAATATTTGTGTAATTATTTTGTTGCATATAAAGGTCATGTAATGGGTGTATATATGGAACGTGATCTTCGAAATGAATTATTTCAACATTATCAAAAGCTGTCTTTTAGTTTTTATGATGAAGAAAAGACCGGACAATTGATGTCTAGACTTACAAATGATTTGTTTTCGCTTACTGAATTATATCATCATGGTCCTGAAGATATTGTTATTTCACTGATTAAATTTTTTGGAGCTTTTGTAATTCTTGCTAATATTAATTTGCAGTTAACTTTAATTATTTTTGCTTTTATTCCAGTAATGGGGGCTTTTATTTATTATTATAATCGTAAGATGAAAAAAGCATTTAAAGCTAATCGGCGTCGAGTTGGAGATATTAATGCTCGAATTGAAGATAATTTATCAGGGATAAGAGTTGTAAAAAGTTTTGCGAATGAAGATTATGAAAATAATAAATTCAATGATGAAAATGATCGTTATGTAAGTAGTAAAAGTAACAGTTATTTTTATATGGGAAAATTTCATTCGGGCTTAGGGGCATTTACAAGTATGATTACTGTAGCTGCTGCAATTTTTGGGGCGATTTTTATTTCTGAAGATATTATTGTTACAGCAGATTTAGTAGCTTTTTTATTGTATATTAACAATTTAATTGAACCGGTTAAAAAGTTTATTAATTTTACTGAACAATTTCAAGAAGGTATAACTGGCTTTGAAAGATTTATGGAAGTATTGGAAATTGAACCAGATATTGTTGATTGTAAAAATGCAATTGATTTAAAAGATGTTAAAGGGGCAATTGATTATTGTCATGTGGGATTTAAATATAATAAAACTAATGATTATGTTTTAAAAGATATCAATTTAAAAATAAATCCTGGTGAATATGTTGCTTTGGTAGGAACTTCCGGTGCAGGAAAAACAACGATATGTTCATTGTTACCAAGATTTTATGAAGTTAGTGAAGGAAAGATTTTAATTGATGGACATAATATTAAAGATATTAAATTAAATTCATTACGGCAAAATATTGGGATTGTTCAACAGGATGTATATTTATTTGCAGGGACTATTTTAGATAATATCCGCTATGGTCGTTTTGATGCAACGGATGAAGAGGTAATTGAAGCTGCTAAGAAAGCTAATGCACATGAGTTTATTATGGAATTACCTGATGGTTATAATACTGATTGTGGTCAGCGTGGTGTAAAATTATCAGGAGGACAAAAACAACGATTAAGTATAGCTAGGGTATTTTTAAAAAATCCGCCAATTCTTATTTTTGATGAAGCAACGAGTGCGTTAGATAATGAAAGTGAACGAATTGTTCAAGAATCTTTAGAATCATTAGCTAAAAATCGTACTACATTGGTAATTGCGCATCGTTTATCAACAATCCAAAATGCTCAAAGAATCTGTGTTTTATCAAATGAAGGAATTGTTGAAGAAGGTACACATGAGGAATTGTTAAAGAAAAATGGTCAATATGCTAGTTTTTACTATATAGGAAAAAATATATGATAAATCTAAAAAAACAGCTAATCACTGATGGTTAGCTGTTTTATCGTAAAATAGATTTAAATATCCTAAAAAGATCCAAGCAATGGCTGTAGAAAGGGAATAATTGTAAAAAACGCCATAATCAAATAGTCCACCAATTACCTCACAAACTACAATCAAACTAAAAATCAAAAGACTAAAATAATGTTTATCGTTACAGTTATTTAATAAATAGATAATTTTTTTAAAACTAGTAAGAAAAAATAAACCAAACAAGATAAGACCAATAAAGCCTGTAGTAACTAAAGCTTCAACAAATTCATTATGACTATGAACTACTTGAATTGATTGAACAGTTATACCATTTGTTTGATCCATCCCCATTTTTTTAAAATTATTAGCTCCAATTCCAATAACAGGACTTTTTAACCAAATTTCAAATGATGTAGTTAATAATTCCAATCGACCACTACTAACTTGATCAATTAATTCAAGGGCTTTAGAACTATCACCGGTAAACAATGAATAAGTTGCTTCAATAACTTTTGATATTTGAAATCTACTTTCTTCTTGGATTTCTTCTTGATTAAAGATAGTATTAATCCCTTTATTGATGACTAAACTACCAAAAATAATTGTGATGCATAATATACATATGACGCTTATCTTTTTTAATCTTGGATATTGTTTTTCTTTTAAAAAGAAATAATAAATTAATGCAGTAGCAATTAATGCAAGAATAATTAAAGCGCTACGACATTTAGTTAGTAAAATATAAATAACTTGAATACTAATATTAGCGTAATATAATTTTTTATATCGATAATTATAGATAATTGCTAATATCGCTAATAAAATTGTAATACAAGCTAAAAATGAGGCTGGATTACAATTAAAATATATTCCAAATAAACGATTTCCCGGCACTCCAATAATCCAACCATTTTTACTATCATAAATATTAAAAAAATACATAATGATAGAAATAAGACTTGCAAAACCAACTAATATATTTGTAAATGGAATGATTAGTGAAATTTCTTTTTTTATTGATGTAATCGTAATTGATTTTTGATTATTAAAAAGTAAACAAAATATGATTATTTGCACAATAGCAAGAATATATGATTTTAAATCACTATATTTTTGATTTAAGATTGTTGCAAGTAATAAAATGATACCATACATACCAATATATATAAAATTTTTATTCATATTTATCTGTTTTTGGAAAATACCATTGATAATGAGATATATCCCCCAAATAATTATAATTACAGATAAAAATGTATTACTAATACCTAAATAACCTAAGGCTAAAGTATTAATAAAGATATATAAAATAAAAGCTAGTCTAAAATATGTATAAGATGATAAATATTTTTTCATAGATTAATTACCAATAACATATTTTTTTCTAATATACTTTAGATACTTAGCTTTTATTTTGGTAAATGTTTGACTAGCAATAGGAATAACTTCTTTAGTAGACATAATAAAAGTATGATTATTCATTATTTTATTGACATAGTCCATATTTACTAAATAGGATTTGTGTGGAGAGATAAAATAATCATATTTTAATAATGGATTCATCCATTTTTTAAAAGAAGTCCTAATTGTTGCAGATTTAATTGTTGAACCGTGTTTAGTGTGAATAAATAAATAATGATTTTCATATTCAACAAAAGTTATTAGACGATGATCGATTGTAGTAATACCATCTTTTGTTTTAATTTCTAATAAACTTAAATCTTGATGATTTAATAAACTAAGAATTGATGATATGAGTGATAAAAATTTAATTTTCTCAATTGGTTTTGGTAAGATTGCAAATGGTAGAATATCTAAGTATTCAGGTAAGTAATTAGTATTATTACTTATAAAAATAATAAAAGCATACGGGTTGGTTTTACGAATTAATTTACTAATATATAAAACTTTTTCAATGTTTTTAGAAGTTAAATCTAAAAAATATATATTAGTTGCACTAGTAATATCAGTATTGTATTCATGCAATTCTAAATTTGCTGATAATGTAATTATTTTAAAATAGTTTTTAGTAATAAATGGCATATGCTGACTAAAGATTTCTTCAATAGTTTCTTTTTCGTCGCTATATATAATTATTTCATACATAAAAACGCCCGCTCCCTTATTAATGTTTATCGTATATTCATTTGACAGTCTATCATATTTATTTATTTTTTTCTATAGAAGTAAAATTATTATTGATTTTTTTTAAAAAAATTTGTGGGATACTTATTTAATAATAGGATATCTATTTAAAGGTAATATATAGATGTAATTGTACATTTTAAGTGTATTTATTATATTTTTAAGTAAAGATATCTACTTAATTAAAGTAAAATGATATACTTATATTGCTAAGGTGTAATTTGTTTTTAGATCAAATAGATAAGTTTTGATTAATGTAGAGTAAATTACTTCTTAAGCAATCTATCTCTTTAGATATTTATGAAAAATATAAAAAAGGGGGGGTGATAAAATGCGTAGAATCAAAAAGTTATTTATTTTGCAATTAGCAGTAATTTTAGTATTTTCAGTAATTACAGTTATGTCTTCTGCTGATGCTAATATTCCTCAAGGGCCGATTGATAGTACTGATAAGGATAATGGTGTAAATCAAATTATGGAAGCAGGGATTGAAGATAAAAATTTTGCAACAGCAATCTATGATTCCTTTGTATCAGTTAATTACTTTGGTGATGAAACTAAAGATGTAAGGCAAATACTAGGAGAATATGAAGGGGTTATTGATGCTGCTAATCGAGGAATTAAAAGTATTTATGGTATTGAATGGTTGAGAAATACAACTTTAATTGATTTGAGTAATAGATTAACTGCACCTAATGAAACTATTAAAAATGAAATTAAAGATTTACTGCCCTTATCAATTGAATATATTATGCAAATTGCAGATGTTACTGAAAGTGAAGCAACTAAATGGTATCGAGAAGAGCATAATAATAATTTAGAAATTGATTTATCTGGGAATCCAATTGCAAATTATAAAGAATGCGGTGGTAAATTACTAATAAGAATTAATGAAGATAATGTGGCATCATTTGAAGGATATTATTTAAATGCAATTAAAACTGGAGCTGTTGATTGGTCGGTAGATTTAAAAGTAGATACGCCAGAAATTTATAAAGATGATCATCGAGTACAATTTTCTAAAGATCCACTTATTACACAAATTTTAGGAAATGTTACTACGGTTAATGATGATATTATGATAAATTACAATGCATTTGATAATAATGTGCTTGAAATTGATAATATTAAACATAGTGGTCGAGTTGTTGCAATTTTAGGAATACCTACTTATAACGGAATATCATTCTTTAAATATCTTAATTATGGAGGCGGAGGTGCCATAAATCGAGATATTGTATCATATTCGTATGGAACAAACTTTATGTCACGTATTTATATGCCAGTAGTTGCTAAAAAAACTTTTAAAACAAATGTTAAAGTAACCAAATCGGCGACTAGTGATAACAGTGGTAAAAAGGTTGTTGGAGCTAAATATTATTTATATTATGATGATGGGGATCAAAACTTCGAAAATGATGCATTGGTTTTTGATAGGATATATATTACTGATGAAAATGGTGAGTTTTATGTTAATGAAAATTTAGGGGCTGGTGAGTATTATTTAAAAGAATTTGAGGCTCCAGAAGGATTCTTGATTAATGAAGAGCCTATTTTCTTTAATATCACCGCTGATAAAACAACTGTTAATGTAACTGGTGGTGATAAAGATTTAAAAATAAATGCCGGTGATATTAAGGAGGATCCAAATACTGTTTATATTGATCGATATTCTAAGGATATTGAAGTAAATATTGAGATTGATCCAGCCTATGCACAAGACCCTAATTATAAAATAGAAAGTGTAGATATTACTTATTTTGATCGTAACAAGCAAGAATTTATAACATTTAATGTTACTGGACCAGATACTTATAGTTTGTTTGCTTCGCCAGATGAAGCTACAAAATGGATAACTGACTGGATTAATTCTAATAAAGGTAATGAAGAAAATCCAGGAATTATTGATGGACAAGTAACGATAAATGCACATTTCACTCATTATAAAGAACTCCAGACTTCTGACCCTAGACCAAAGATAGATGTAGAATTTGATAAAGCTCGTCGAGACTTTGATGAAAATGGTGATTTAAACTTAACACCATTACCAGGGGCTACCTTTAAATTAGAATGTATGCACAAGCATACTGAAAAATGTAAGGATAAAAATGGCGGTTATACAAATTGTACAGATCCCCATACTGATGATTTTAAATATTTAACAGATGAGGGATGTAGTTGGACTAGTGAAGCTATTAGTGATAGTGAAGGAAAAGTTAAGTTTACAGGTTTAAATACGGGAAAATATAAAATGAAGGAAACAATTGTACCAGATGGTTATTTGCCAACTGAAACAACATGGATTTTGACTGTTGATGCAATTAAAAATACTTTTGGAATTGTTGTTGATTCAACTGATGATAATAGTGATTTGATTGGGAATAATGATGATGGTTATACGATTGTTAATGAAACTTACAATATAAAAGTAATTAAAATTGATGCTGAAACTAAAGAAAAACTGGTTGGAGCAGAGTTTGGTTTGTTTAAAAAAGAAGCAAATGGTAAATGGAGTAGTGATCCAGTCCAGACTTCTGTTACTAATGATAATGGTCTAGCTTTCTTTGAAAAGCTGAGCGTTGGAGAATATAAAATTAAGGAACTCACAGCCCCGCCAGGCTATGAAATAATTACAGATGAAGTTATGTTTAAATTGCCGTTTGAATATTTAAGTAAAGATTTAAGTGGTGTTGAAAATATGTTCTCATCGGATTCTAAAACAATTACATTTACAATTTCTAATAAAGTCGGTTTTAATCTTCCTAAAACTGGTGCTGTTATAACAGCAAGAATTGCTGCAATTGGAATTGTAATTATGGGAATAACAATTATATTCTTAAAAAAGACAAGAAAAATAGAAAAGGGTTAAACTATTTTGATTTTAAGGAGAGGTAAAAGATAATGAAAACAGTTAAAAAGATTTTTAGTTTAATGTTGGTTTTTCTAGTTGGATTTGCTTTAACATTACCTGCAAATGCATCTGATAAAGTTGATCCAAAGGATAACCCTGATATTGATTTAAATACAACAACAGGAAATATAACAATTCAAAAACGTGGTTCTATTTTTAGTATTTATAAAATTTTAAATGCAGAAGCTAAAGCAGGACAAAATGTTTATAATTATACAGTAAATAAAGACTTTGATGGTTTGATTGGTAAAAAAGAAGATGGTAAAAAATATTCTTTAAAAGATATTGCAGATATGCCTAACCAATTACATATTAATAAGTATGATAATGGTAAAATAGAAAGTGTTATTGATCCAATTACAGAATTGACGTCAAATTTCACAAGTGCTGTACAAACTTTTATTGATACTAATAATATTCAACCAACTAAAACAATTCAATGTCCTGATGTAGATGGTGAAGGTGCTAAAGCAACTGCTAGTGATTTAGAACTTGGATTTTATATTATTATTGAAACTGGAACTACAAGTTCATCTGCAAGTGTATCTTCTAGATCAATGTTAGTACCATTACCATATGTTGATGGTAATGCATGGAATTTTGATTTAAAAATCACACCAAAAGATGAACCAGTAAATGTTGATAAAAGTATTATTGAAGATGGTGAAAAAGAAAATGTTAGTACAAATAATGTAGGAGATGTTCTTGATTATCAAGTGGAAGCTGATATCCCACATTATGATGCTTCTACAGATTTAGCTAGTGTTAAATATATTATTACCGATAGTTTAAGTAAAGGATTAGATTTTGCAGCGTTATTATCAGATGTTGCAGAAAATAAAAAAGAAGTAGTAATTACAGTAGATGATTTAAATTCTAAAAGTGAACCTGTAAGATTGGTAGAAGGTGAAGATTATACTATTTCATATAGCGCAAGTGAAAACGGCGAAAATAAAGTAATGACTATTAATTTTGTTTATTCAAAAATAATTAATTATTATTCATTACAACTTAATTATAGTGTAAGAATTAATAAAGATGCTGTAATTGGTGTGGCTGGAAACCCTAACCAAGTTGATCTTGAATATACAAATAATAATAAAACATGGGAAACTTCTAAACCTGGAGATGAAACAAAATCATTTGTTTTTGGTTTGAAAATTAACAAAGTTGATTCTGCTGTTGACAAACAAGCACTTCAAGGTGCAGAATTCCAATTATTAAAAGATGGTACTCCAATTGCAACATATACATTTGGTGAAAATGGAGATCGTGTATTAAATAGTAATGGTGGTTTAACTGCGGTAACTAATGAAAATGGTGTTGCGTACTTATTAGGTATTGATGAAGGTACTTATACATTAAAAGAAACAAAAGCTCCTAATGGATATATTCTTCCAGAAGAAGGACTTGAATTAGTAATAACAGATGCAGATGAAAAAGGTAATGTTGATGGTAAAGCAACTTATACGCTAAATGGAAAAGAACTAACTGTCTTTGAAGATATTGCCGATGGTTCTGTAGCAACTACAACTATTGAAAATAATAAAGGATTTAATTTACCTAGAACAGGTGGCGCTGGTACTTGGATGTTTGCTGTTGGTGGTATTTTAATCATGGCAGGTATGGCTACAGCATTTGTTAAATTAAGAAAAAAAGAAAATTAAAATATAAAGAACTACATTAGTAGTTCTTTATTTGATAAAGAGGTACTATGAAAAAAAGTGTAGTTAGAATAATATTAATAGTAGGTTTTTGTGCGGGCTTAATTATTAGTTTATATCCATTAATTAGTAATATTTATTCTAGAAGAAACCAAATGGATGTTATTGATAAGTATCAAGAAGGTGTTGAAAAAATTGATAAATTGGAAATGATAAATGAATTAGAATTGGCCAATGCTTATAATCGCCAATTAAATCAGGCAATTGTTTTGACTGATCCTTTCGATCCAAATGCTATCGATATGGCCGATGATGTGTATTATGATATTTTAAATTATACAGATGATGGGGTAATGGCATACATTAATATTCCAAAGATTGATATAAATTTGCCAATTTATCATGGTACAGATAATGAACATATGTTAAAAGGTGTTGGACATTTAGTTGGCACGTCTTTTCCAGTTGGGGGAATTGATACACATGCAGTTCTGTCAGCTCATTCTGGATTATCTACAGCAGAATTGTTTACTAATTTAGCGGATTTAAAAAAAGGGGATTTGTTTTATATTCATGTGCTAAATGATGTATTAGCTTATGAAGTTGATAAAATTAATGTTGTTAAACCTGATGAAACTAACGATTTAAAGATTGCGCCAGGGAAAGATTATGTGACTTTAGTTACATGTACGCCTTATGGGATTAATAGTCATCGTTTATTAGTTAGAGGACACCGAGTTGAGTATGATCCAAATTTAGAAAAACAGGAAAGTAAAAAAGCTAATAATGATGTCTGGTTTGAAGAGTATATTAAATCGATTATTAGTGGAATTGGAATTATTGTTTTAATTATTATTTTTATTGTCGTATTTAAAAGAGTTAAAAAGGTATTGCGGAGGTAAAAGTAGTGGTTAGAAAAATTCTGATATTGCTTGTTGGTGTTGGTTTTTTAGCAGGCTTGGGTTTCTTTTTGTTTCCTTATGTTAATGCATGGATGGCAAATAATGATGCTAAAAAGGAAATAGAAAATTTTGAGGTTTTAAAAGAAGAAAAAAAGTATGATATTCATGATTTATTGTTTGATATGATGGAAGATTATAATTATAAATTATATAATAATGGACAAAATGACATTAGTGATGCTTGGACTTTTGATCAAAAAGATTTTGTAATTGGTGATTATGATTTTAAAAATGATGTTTTTGCAACTATAACTATTCCTAAGATGAATCTTGAGATGCCGATTTATTTAGGGGCATCTAAGGAAAATATGGCAAGAGGGATTACTGTGCTGGCGAATACTTCTTTACCGATAGGAGGAAAAAATACGAATAGTGTTTTAGCAGGGCATCGAGGATATCGTGGGATACCGTTTTTTAGAGATATTGAAAATTTACAAATTGGTGATGAGGTAATCATTAATAATTATTGGCAAGAGCTTAAATATATTGTTAGTGATATTCAAATAATTTTACCTTCAGAAAGCGAAGAGGTATTAATTCAAGATGGTAAAGATATGATTTCTTTGATTACATGTCATCCTTATCGTCAAAATTATCAACGCTATGTTGTTTATTGCACTAGGGAAGATGACTATAAAAAAAATGAAACTAGTATAGTGAATCAAAATTCAAAAGTTGTTAAATCTTCTAAAAATGATATTATGTTTGAACAATATTTGCCATTTGGGTTGCTATTAATATTAATAATTTTTATATTTATATTAATCAAAAAAACAAAGAACTAGAAGCATCCTAGTTCTTTTTTATTTTACCTTGATAACAAGAAAAACCGGCTAAATCATCTTCAATTTTTAATAAACGGTTATATTTACAAATACGTTCGCTTCTAGACATGGAACCAGTTTTAATTTGTCCAATATTTAAAGCTACTGCTAAATCGGCAATAAATGTATCTTCGCTTTCGCCAGAACGATGTGAGATAATTGGAGCAATCTTATTTTTGATGGCAAGTTCAATACAATCTAAGGTTTCACTTAAAGTACCAATTTGGTTTAATTTAATTAAAATACTGTTACTATAGTGTCCGTTGATTCCTTGTTGTAATCGTTTGGTATTGGTTACAAATAAATCATCACCAACTAATTGAATTTTATCACCTAATTTATTTGTTAATTCACGCCAACCATTATAATCTTCTTGGTCAAGTCCATCTTCAATTGAAATAATTGGATATTTAGAAATAAGATTTTCATAATAAACAATTAATTCCTTAGTTGAATAGTTTTGGTTATTAATTGTATATATCCCATCATGATATAGTTCACTGGCTGCGACATCTAAAGCAATTGCAATATCTTTACCGGGTTGTAAATGACAATCATTAATAGCTTTAATGATTAGTTCTAAAGCTTCTTCGTTACTATTTAGATTTGGTGCGAAACCACCTTCATCACCAACAGAGGTCGCTAAATTTGTCTTTTTTAAAATTGACTTTAGGGTATGAAAAACATTGGTTGCCATCTCCATTGCTTGATAAAAAGAATTGGCACTAATAGGCATAATCATAAATTCTTGAAAGTCTAATGAATTATCCGCGTGGCTGCCACCATTGATGATGTTAATCATTGGTGTTGGTAAAACTCTTGTATTTGGAGTACCTAAATAGCGATAAAGAGGAATATCTAAATAATTGGCAGCACAATTAGCTACCGCTAGAGATACAGCGAGCATAGCATTAGCACCTAGTTTAGATTTATTTTCGCTATTATCATAGCGGATCATAGTCATATCAATTTCACGTTGTAATAAAACATTTTTTTGTTTTAATAACTTGTTAATTGTATCATTGATATTATTTACAGCTTTAAAAACGCTTTTACCTAAATATCGACTTTCATCATTATCACGTAATTCTAAAGCTTCGTATTTACCGGTTGATGCGCCGCTGGGAACAATAGCATTACCACAAAAACCGCTTTCTGTTATTACTTCAACTTGAACAGTTGGAAAACCACGAGAATCTAGTACTTGTCTTGCATATACATTATTTATATATGGCATATTTTTTCACCTCAATTATATTATGGAACGATCAAAAAAGTTTTAATCATTTTTTATCATTTAATGATTTAGATATTATTTAAATGTGTTATACTATTTATGGTGATGCAAGATGATAAGTGGAATATTAATGGTATTAGGAATTTTTGGTTTATTAATTTTAGGATGTTTTTTCTTGCTTTATAGCGGTGAAAAAAAGCGTTTGAATCAAAAAAAACATGAAGAAAGACTAAAAGTTATTGAACAGACTAATGAACAATTGGATGATGTTTTAAAGCAGATGCAAGCTCTAAATCCGCCACTTGAAAAAGTGTGCGGACAAATCAAGAAATTTAATCATAAATTTCTAAAAGTAAAATAGTTAAAAATCATTGACAATGAATTAAATTTTTATATAATATAGATAAATATTAGAAACTCGTTGATAAAGAGAGTAGTTTAATGGCGTTTTTTAGCGAACTGGTGATGGTGAAAGACCAGTAAACAAAGTTAGATGAACCGCACTTTGTAGAGGACTGTTTGAAGTTAGTAGGACAGTAAGTAAGTCTTCTTTACAGACAAGAGGGGATATAAATCTTTATATCAATAAGAGTGGTACCGCGGATAATTCGTCTCTTGGCATTTGCCAAGAGATTTTTATTTTGCGAAAATTTAGAAAGGATGAGAAAAATGAAAAAAAGTTTTAAGTTATTATTAGCAGGAATCATGGTGTTTACACTTGTAGCATGTGGTGGTGAAAAAAAGACTAGTGAAGAAGGTAATGTAAAAGAAATTAATATTGCTGTATCACCAGATTATCCGCCATATGAATCTTTAGATACAGATGGTAAGACAGTTGTTGGGTTTGATGCTGATATGATTGCATTATTTCCAAAGTATTTAAATGATGGAGATACAACATATAAATTTGTTTGGCATAGTATGAGTTTTGAAAATATTGTTTCTCAAGTTCAAGGAGGACAAGTTGATATTGGGGTATCTGGATTTACTTATGATAAGTCTCGAAAGGTAGCATGGTCAAATCCATATACTGCTACAGCTCAAGTTGCTGTTGTTGATAAAGATTCAAGTATCAAAACAGTCAAAGATTTAGAAGGTAAAACAGTTGCGGCTCAAAGTGGTTCGACTGGTGAAAAAGCAGCTAAAGAAATTAAAAATGCAAATGTTGTTTCAGTAACAAATGTGCAAGAAATTTTTAGTTCTTTAACTAGTAAGCAATATGATGCAGTTGTTGTTGATTTAGCAGTTGCACAAAATTATATAAAAGAACAAGGTTTTGTAATGTTAGAAGAATCATTGTTAGATGAAAAAAATTATATTATCGCTAAAGAAGGTAATGATGAAATGATCGATATGATTAATAAATGTATTGATAAATTTTTAGCTAGCGATGATTATAAAACTTTATGTGAAAAATATGGTTTAAAACAATTAGAAAATTAAAAAAAGGTAGGGATAGATATGTTTAGTGCATTCAACAGTATCTTTACCCCAGAAAACTTATTATTTCTTTTAAAAGGGGCAATGACATCACTTGGAATAGCAGCTCTGTCCCTTTTAATCGGTTTTGTATTTGGGGTGTTAGGTGCTTCTGCAAAAATTTCAAACAATAAAGTTTTAAGAGCGATAGCTAATGTGTATGTCGAAGTGATTCGTGGAACACCGATGCTGTTACAAATTATGATTATTTTTAATGTTGTCCCAATTATTATTACAGAAATTACTGGGGATGTATTTAGAATGAATTATTATTTAATTGGAATTGTAGCAATGAGTATTAATAGTGGAGCTTATACTACAGAATTGATTAGAAGTGGTATTAATGGTGTTGATAAAGGACAATGGGAAGCTTGTCAAACATTGGGACTTTCAAGATGGCAAACAATGCGATTTGTTATTTTACCTCAGGCGTTTAAAAGAATAGTTCCTCCACTTGTAAGTGAATTTATTACTTTAATTAAAGATTCTTCTTTAATTAGTGTAATTGGGGCAGTTGAATTAATGAATTCAGCAAAAGTAATTGGAAACCAATATTATGAATTTATGTCACCTTATTGTTTGGCCGGGGTGTATTATTTAGTTATGACATTAACTATTTCATATATTGCTAAAAAGATAGAAAGGAAGTTGGCTGTAAGTGATTAAAGTAGAACATATCGTTAAGGAATTTAATAATCTAAAGGCAGTTAATGACGTTTCTTTAGAAATAAAAAAAGGTGAAATTGTCTGTTTAATTGGACCATCGGGTTCAGGTAAAAGCACAGTTTTAAGATGTATTAATGGACTTGAAAAACCAGAGAGTGGGAAAATTTATGTTAATGATGAATTGTTTGATGAAAATGATAAAGAAAACTATACTCGTTTAAAAAGTAAAATGGGTTTTGTGTTTCAACATTTTAATTTATTTCCTAATATGACAGTTTTAGAAAATTTAACATTAGCACCAATTAATGTGATGGGTAAATCAAAAGAAGAGGCTAAGCAAATTGCCTGTAAATATTTAGAACGTGTTGGTTTATTAGATAAAAAAGATGTTTATCCAAATAAATTATCTGGTGGACAAAAACAACGTGTTGCAATTGCGCGAAGCTTGTGTATGAATCCAGAAATTATGTTATTCGACGAGCCGACTAGTGCGTTGGATCCAGAAATGGTTATCGAAGTATTAGAAGTTATGCAAGAATTGGCTAAAGAAGGAATGACAATGGTCGTTGTGACTCATGAAATGGGTTTTGCTAGAACAGTGGCGAATCGAGTAGTCTTTTTAGAAGAAGGTAAAATTGTTGAGGAAACTGATTCGAAAGAATTTTTTACAAGTCCTAAGACTTCAAGAGCTAAAGAATTTCTTGGTAAGGTGATGCATTAATGAAAATTGATTTTTTTGATGTTGAAGCTTGGATGACTGAACATGAAAAAGATTATCGATATAATCTTGCAGAAACATGTGTGGATTCAATGAATATTAATGATTTATTGAAAATGGTTAATGATAAAGATGCAGTAATTAATGATTTATTAAATACTAAATTAGATTATGGACCAATAACTGGGAGTGAAAGATTACGTAAGGCAATTGCAAAATTATATAAAACAGGTGATTTAGATAATATTGCAATTAGTCATGGGTGTATTAATGCTAATGAATTAGTGTTAATAAGTTTGCTTGAAAAAGGTGATCATCTTATTTCAATAACTCCAACTTATCAACAGATGTATTCTTTTCCTGAATCGTTTGGAGTGGAAACAAGTTTGGTAGAATTGAAAGAGGAAAATGATTGGTTACCAGATCTTGATGATTTTAAGCGAGTAATTAAAGATAATACTAAGATGATTTGTTTGGTTAATCCTAATAATCCTACAGGTACAATGTTTTCTAAAGGATTTTTAATGAGATTAATTGAAATTGCAAAAGTTCATGGATTATATATTCTTTGTGATGAAGTTTATCAAGGTTTGAGCGATGATGAGGTGTCGATTAGTGATTTGTATGATTTGGGTATTACAACTAGTAGTTTATCAAAAATCACTTCATATGCAGGACTTAGAATTGGCTGGATAAAAGCTAATCATGAAATTATTGAAATGATTAATGAACGTCGCGATTATCATATTATTTCTACTGGTTATATTAATGACTATTTAGCTACAATTGTCGTTGAAAATTATGATAAGATTTTAACAAGAAGTAGAAAAATCATAAAAACTAATAGACAAATTTTAATTGATTGGTTGGAAAATGAACCGTTGGTTGATTGTGTTGTACCTAAGGTTGGTACAATTGCCTTTTTAAAATATAAATTACCGATAAAATCAAAAGAACTTTGTATTGAATTGCAAAAAGATACTGGAGTCTTTTTTGTGCCGGGAGCTTGTTTTGGCCGGGAATATCATTTGCGGTTTGGTTTTGCAAATAATAGTGAAGATATCAAAATAGGTTTGAGATTATTTTCTAAATGGTTACATAAAGATGATTAAGAGTTAAAATCGTGACAATTAAATTATGTTGTTTATAAATAGAAAGACAATTATCCAGTTAAATGAATAATTGTCTTTTTTTGATAATCTATCTCTTTTGAATGTTTAAAATAAATATAAATAAAAAAGAAAAGTGATCACTAAAAAAGTATATGGTAATGAGGTAATCAAATTGGTTAAACGAATAGATAAAATCTATGATTTTAAAAATGATTTCATGTTTAAACACTCTCTTGTAAGTGACTAAGATCCGGATTCTTTTTACTTACTTAAACTCTTTATTG
>JAGZCC010000049.1 GCA_018369555.1 Thomasclavelia spiroformis | reverse complement strand
TTATAATGAGGTTACATTGTAACATCTTTTTGATAATGACCCAATTGGGACATTATCAAATTGGATATATTAAGACATTATCATTTTTGAATCAGAAAATATAAAATTAGTAATGAATGAAAACTTGACAATTATTTATATTCAAGGTATGATGTTTTCTGCTTAAAACAATATAACTAAAACCCTATGGGGTGTGGATTTTTCAAATTTAATTATATTTTCGCCACACAGTTTCCTATTTAGGAATGTGTGGTATTTTTATTTTATGGGAGGTTATTATGGATCAAATTTTAATGAAAGAAAAATCAATCTGGCGTCTTGTTTTTATTATGTCAGTTCCTAATGTTTTATCAATGCTTGTAAATTCATTGTATAATATTGTTGATAGTTTTTTTGTAGCCCAAATAAGTGAAAATGCAATGACGGCGTTATCGTTTGTTTTTCCAATCCAAAATCTTGTTACGTCGATTGGCGTTGGTTTTGGAGTCGGAATTAATGCAGTTATTGCTTTAAGTTTAGGAGCAAAAAAACTAAAAATGGCTGATTGTGCAACTTCATTAGGGATATTTTTAAGCTTTTTACATGGCTTGATTCTTACAGCTATATGTATTTTAATCATGCCGTGGTTTTTAAGTTTATTTACAGATAATCAAGAAATTATTTCAATGGGAATTGAATATTCTAATATGGCATTTTTATTTGCTGTTTCTGTTAATGTTGGAATTGCTTTAGAAAAAGTTTTTCAAGCCTTAGGAAAGATGAAGACAACAATGGTTGTGTTGATTGCTGGTTGTATTACTAATATTATTTTAGATCCAATTCTTATTTTTGGATTAGGTCCTATTCCTGCTATGGGGATAGCTGGAGCGGCTTTAGCAACCGGAATTGGTCAAAGTTTAGTTGTATTTTTATATGTTTATATTTATATTAGAAATCCTTTATCAGTTAAAATAAAAACAAAACTAATTAAACCTGAAAGAAAATTAATTAAAAAATTATACTATATTGGGATTCCAGCAACTTTAAATATGGCTTTTCCTTCATTATTAATATCAGCTTTAAATGGGATTTTAGCTACATATTCACAAATTTATGTAACGATTTTAGGAATTTATTATAAATTACAGACATTTGTATATCTTCCTGCAAATGGAATTATCCAAGGAATTCGCCCATTAATTAGTTTTAATTATGGAGCAAAAGAATATTACCGGATGAAAAAGATTTATCATACGGCTTTAGGTTTTTCTCTTGCAATTATGTTTTTAGGAACAATTCTTTGTTTCCTTGTTCCAGAACAGTTGATGAGTCTTTTTACAAAAAATCAAGAAACAATTAATTATGGAATTGAAGCTTTACAAATTATCAGTATTGGTTTTATGGTTTCCACAGTTTCAATTACAACTTGTGGAGCATTAGAAGCTTTAGGGGAAGGTTTAGCATCGCTTATTATTTCAGCTCTTAGATATATAGTTATTATCATTCCAATTGCATTTTGTTTAAGTAAGTGGTTAGGAGCTAAAGGCGTATGGCATGCTTTTTGGATTAGTGAAGTAGTTGTATGCGGTATTTCTTATTTGCTGTATCGAAAGTTTTTTGCTGTTAAAAATAGAGAAATTGATCAAGTGATATAAAAGATAGAAATCTGATTAGATTTCTATTTTTTTAGTGTGCTACGCATGACATAAGACTAGGTGGTGAAAGTCCACTGTGGGGGTTCGTACTACCAACCACTAGCCGAAGACAAGGTATCCATCGTAAGGTGTGAACGGGAGGAAGTTGGTGGCAAAGTCCTGACCCAAGGAATACGAACTATTTTAGGCAGAAGCTTATCGGATGAGATTGCTAAACAAATCGAAGTCCAATAGTACGACGGAATAAGCAGTGTAAAGATAGTGGGTACATAGGATGAAAGTGTTATGTCTTACCGTGGGAGGTCCTAGGAAATATTGGAGAAGATGGAAGTTAGTAAGAACAAGGTATAGAAATTTACAAAAACTAGGTATTAATAAAAGTAAGGCATGGGAATGGGCAAACACAAGAAAAAGCTACTGGCACATCGCCAATAGCTTCATACTAAAAAGGACACTTACAAATGAAGTATTAAAAATATACGGATTTATAAGTGCACTAGATTATTACAACTCTATAAACTTATGAAACGCCGTGTAGGGAACCCTACGCACGGTGTTGTGAAAGGGGCGAAAGATTTTAATTCTTAGCCCCTATTCAATTAAACAGTATATAACAGTTGACAATAGTTTTATACTGTTATATACTGTTTATAGTTAGGAGGAAGACAATGAAAATAATTATAAATAATTCATCAATGACACCGATTTATGAACAAATAGTTGATCAAATCAAAGCAATGATCATAAACGGTGAATTGGTTGCAAATACAGTTCTGCCTTCAGTACGTTCTTTATCTAAAGAACTAAAAATAAGTGCGCTAACAGTAAAAAAAGCGTATGATCAACTTGAACAAACAGGTTTTACTATAACTGTTCATGGTAAAGGAACTTATGTTAATGCCTCAAATAAAAATTTAATTATTGAAGAACAAAGAAAAGAAGTTGAACAAGAAATAGAAATGGCAATTCAAAAAGGTAAACGTTGTGGTTTAAGTGATGAAGAAATTAGAGCGTTATTTGAATTGATGATGGAGGAATAGATATGTTAAAAATTGATAATCTAAAAAAACGATATGATTCATTTGAACTTGATTGTTCTTTACAAGTAAAACCAGGTTATATTACTGGCTTAATTGGTCAAAATGGTGCTGGAAAAAGTACAACTTTTAAAGCAATTCTCGGTTTAATTAATTTTGATAGTGGCAAAATTACAATTTTTAATAAAGATATTAAAGAGATTACAATTTTAGATAAACAAAAATTAGGAGTTGTATTATCTGATTCAGGGTTTAGTGGTTATTTAAGAATTATTGATATAATTCCTGTTTTATCAAATTTATATAATAAATTTGATAAAGAATTTTTTATAGAGCAGTGTCATCGCTTAGCTTTACCGATGAATAAACAAATTAAAGGATTTTCTACAGGAATGAAAGCTAAATTAAAAATCTTAGTGGCAATTAGTCATGATACCAAACTCTTGATTCTTGATGAACCAACATCGGGATTAGATGTTATGGCTAGAAATGAAGTATTAGAGATGCTGAGGGAATATATGGAAAAAGATGATGAACGTGCAATTTTGATTAGTTCACATATTTCAAGTGATTTAGAAAATCTCTGTGATGATTTATATATGATTAATAATGGAAAAATAATTTTTCATGAAGATAGTGATGTTTTATTGAGTGATTATGCTTTATTGAAAGTTGATGACAAGCAATTTAATCAATTGGATAAGCAATATATTTTAAGATATAAAAAAGAAAGTTTTGGTTATTCCTGTTTAACAAATCAAAGACAGTTTTATATGGAAAATTATCCTAATATTGTAGTTGAAAAAGGTAATATTGATGAATTGATTCCAATAATGATTAGGGGTGAAGAAAATGAAGGGTTTAATAATAAAAGATTTTAAATTATTAATGATGCAAAAGAGTTTTTTTGTAACTTTAACAATTGTTGCAATATTTTTTGGGATAACAACAGATAGTATATTTGTAATCGGTTTTTTAACAATGATTTGTTCGATGTTTGCTTTAAGTACTATTAGTTATGATGAATTTGATAATGGCAATGCATTTTTATTTTCACTACCGATTACAAGAAAAGGTTATGTTATTGAAAAGTATATTTTTGCAATTATGCTTGGTGTTATATCACTTATTTTATCAACAATAATTGCATGTATATTGACGTTATTTTTAAATAGTACAGTTACAAATGATTTGTTTTTGATAGCATTGATTTATATCCCAATTGTTTTAATATTACAATCATTAATGCTACCTTTGCAAATAAAATTTGGTGGTGAAAAAAGTAGGATTGCGATATTTATAGTTGTTGCGATAATATTTATTATTGGTTATGGATTTAATGAACTAATTAGAATATTAAACATTGATTTTACACCAGTTATTAATACATTATTAACGATGAATATCAGTATGATTTTAGTGATTGTTATGCTACTATCTTTAATAATAATGTTTATATCATGTAAGATTAGTATGAAAATAATAAAAAATAAAGAGTTTTAAAATCAGGTTGTTAACCTGATTTTATTATTTTAGATTATGAGACTTTTATAAGGCATTATGTTAAAATAATTATAAAATTTAGTGATATAAAAAATTCATAATTATAAGTAGATGGGGTGGATGATAATGAAAAAAATAATTATTGTATTAATAGGAATATTGTTTTTGACTACCGGATGTCAAAAGCAAGAAGAAAAAAGTGTTGATTTTTGGATGGCAATAGTTAATACGATCAAGGACCAGTTAGAAGATAATCAGTATCAAAATGATGATTTTTCTATTGTTGTTGAAGATTTAAAAAGTGCAAAAGATGTTGATCATCCTTCTTTAATAATAAGAAAAGAAATTAAAGAAAAAGATACTACCAAAACGGTAATGTTTTCATTGCAAAATGAAGATGAAAAATCACTTGAATATATTTATGTAATAACTGAATCTGGAGGTAAGAGTCAAACTTTAAGTATTAAAGCGGAAAATGAAAATTATAATGAATATACATTAGATTATGAAAGTTATGATTCTAAGGCAAATGGGAAATTATCAATTGGTAAAGATAATCAAATTACTTATGATAATGTACCTTTATTAAAAGAAACACTATTGATGTCTTTACAATTACTTAATGAATTTCAAATGGATTTTGATATCAATTTACAAGATTATAATTTTATTAATCTTCCAGAATTAACAAATGATCTAGAAATACCACCGCTTAATCAAGTCAGTCAAGAAACATCATTAACAATCGATTATTATTCAACTCCTCAAGCCAATGCGAGAGGATATATGTTGAGTGATTTTGTAAAAGTCAGCAAAGATTTTACAACTATTGAATTTGGTGTTTATAATCTTGATCGTGATGATTATGATTTAAAAAATGAGGCTACATTAAAAAAACGTAATATCGATAATTGTTATGATATAGTACAAAAAGGTGATCCAGATGTTAATTATGCTATTTATTTTGATGGTAATAAGGCATATATGTATGATCAAACAATTAGTGATGGCAATATTGAAAATGATGTTAAAAATAACAATGCACTACAAGCCCAAATTATTTTACAAATACCTAATGAATAAAAAATTCCCAGGAGGGATTTTTTATTTAATCATTAAAAATAGGTAAAGCAGGTGGATTTATTGTAAGAAATGCAAAAAGAATAATTATTATAATCATTAAAAATATTGCAAAATGATATTCTATTCCTTTTCCATGGTGATAATAATGCAGACCAAGAATTTGACCAGTAGCTAAAGAAACAAACAAAATCAAAATATCAATAATCAAAGATTCAATTCCAAAAGCTTGGCTATAAAAATAAAAAAACATTGGGATGGCTATAATTGCACTGATCATAGCAATTAAAGCACTAGTAAACCAGACGTTGGCGAACAACTCATTTTTTTTAAACAAATAAAAAATAGTCCACCAAAGAAAAATTGGTAAAACAACCATTTTGGTATGTTCAAAAATACTTTCATTAATCGGGACAAATAAACCAACTATAAAACATTTACCAGTAAATAAATACAAAAAATGAAATATTGAACCAACAAAAAATAAAACTAAAATACCAATTAAAGTATATGTTTCTACTTTTATTTTTCTTAACATAGAAACCTCCTTAACAAAGTATATCAATAATAATTTAAAATATGACAAGATGTGATGGAACATTTAATTTATTTATGATTTATGTTATTATAACGATATATAATTAGAGGTAATGATATGGAAAGAAGTCTTATAAAAGGAAATATAAAAAAATCATTGTTAATGTTTTCATTACCAATGATTTTAGGGAATTTTTTGCAACAATTATATAATATTACAGATACATTTATAGTAGGAAAATATTTAGGGTCACAGGCTTTAGCGGCAGTGGGATCATCATTTACATTAATGACTTTTTTAACATCGATTATTTTAGGCTTATGTATGGGTAGTGGTGTGTTATTTTCGATGTTTTATGGTTCTAGACAAATTGATAAACTGAAGGAATCATTTTTTGTTTCTTTTGTCAGTATTGGAATAGTTGCATTGGTATTAGAGGTTATATGTATTTTAGGGATTAATCAGATATTAAAGTTTATGAATATTCCAAAAGATATATATGAAATAACCTATGATTATTTGATGATTATATTTATAGGAATTTTTTTTACATTTATTTATAATTATTTCAGTTCGTTATTAAGAGCGTTAGGTGATTCAAAAATACCGCTTATTTTTTTAGCTTTTGCTTCAATTATTAATATAGTTTTGGATGTTTATCTTATTACTGGCGTTAATTTGGGAGTAAGTGGGGCAGCTTTAGCAACTGTGTTAGCTCAAATTTTTAGCGGCTTAGGAATTATGTTATATGTTATTCTTGTAAAAAGGGAATTGGTTCCTAGTAAACAATATTGGTGCTTTAGTAAAGAGATATTTAAAAAAATTAAGAATTATTCGTTGCTTACCTGTATCCAACAATCAATAATGAATTTTGGGATATTAATGATTCAAGGATTAGTAAATAGTTTTGGGGTTGTTACTATGTCTGCTTTTGCAGCGGCGGTTAAAATTGATTCTTTTGCTTATATGCCACTTCAAGATTTTGGGAATGCTTTTGCTACTTTTATTGCTCAAAATAAAGGTGCAAATTTAAATAATCGAATAAATCAAGGGTTAAAAGAGGCGATAAAGATAGCAACAATTTTTTGTATAATCATCTCATTGATTGTTTTTGTTTTTGCGGATAAGTTGATGTTGATTTTTATTGATAGCTCAAAAATAGAAATAATTAGACAAGGGGTTGAGTACTTACAAATTGAGGGCGCTTGTTATTTGGCAATAGGTTGTTTGTTTTTATTGTATGGGTATTATCGTGGGATTGGCAAACCAGGAATTTCAATCATTCTTACAGTTGCTTCCTTAGGAACAAGAGTAGCTTTGGCATATGCTTTATCACCGATATTTGCGACTACAATAATTTGGTGGGCAATTCCTATTGGTTGGTTTTTAGCCGATTTGATTGGTATTGGATATGGGATAAAGTACGAAAAATGGTTCAATGAATAATTTTATCGTTTATTAAATGAATAGAGGGGTATATTTAATTTGATGATACATAAGTTGTTATTAAAGGAGGCTTCATTTTTTGAAAAGAAAGTTAATGTCTTTTTTTATTACTGTTCAGATAGAAAGTCAAATTATTCTCACGCTGTTTAAAGAAGATGTTAATTATGTATTAAGAATAGAATATTTGTACAATAATGATAAAATAAAAGAAACTAATTTTGAAATTGATAAAGATTTAGTATATTGGATGTTTTATAGTTTAAAGGCAATGATTGATCAAGTCGATTATATTGATAATAATGATGAACTTGCATATATGAAAGTATATTATGAAGATAATAAGTATTTGGGATACAAGATTACTAGAAAAGTTCTGGATTGTTTTGCAGGGGTGAATGATGTTATTAAATATATGACTAGATATATTGATGATAATTTAAATCAAAGGATATTAATAAATGGTTGAGGTAATTAAAATAGTTTAAGGGATTAAATCAAACTAATGATTTAATCTTTTTTGATTTTTAAGAAGAAATGGATATTTTATTACTTGTAAAGGGATTTTGGTTTTTTAACTTAATATTAAACGAATCTTAAAATTTGTTGCTTAAATAAGGATATTTTGATACAATTAGGCGGTCTATTGAAGAAAGGAATTTTAAAATGAGTAAAATTAATAAGTTAGGACAATACAAAGGTGTCGAAATTAAAGTAATAAGACAAAATGTAACTCAAGAAGAAATTGAAGCACAATTAAATGCAATTGTAGCACAAAATCCAATTCTTGAAGAAAAAGATGGTGAGGTAGCTAAAGGCGATCTTACAACAATTGATTTTGAAGGATTAAAAGATGGTGTTGCTTTTGAAGGTGGTAGTGCAAAAGGACACAAATTAGAAATTGGATCAAATCAATTTATCCCTGGTTTTGAAGATCAAATGATTGGGATGAAACAAGGAGAAACTAGAGATTTAAATCTAACATTCCCAGAAAATTATGGAGTTAGTGACTTAGCAGGAGCTGATGTTATCTTCAAAGTAACAGTTCATAAAATTGAAACTAAAAAAGATGCTAAGTTAAATGATGAATTTGTAGCTGGGTTAAATATTCCAAGTATTGAAACGGTTGAACAATTACATGAAAGTGTTAAAGCAAATATTCAAAATCATCATGATCAAACTTATCAAAATCAAAAAGAAAATGCAGCTTTTGATCAAGTAATAAGTAATAGTGAAATTGAAATTAGTGATGATGATTTACAAAAAGCAATTGAAAAATATATTGAACATGTAACTATGCAACTTGCACAACAAGGAATGCAATTAGAACAATATCTTCAAATGATGAATATGGATCAAGAAACATTCAAAAAACAAATTGAACCATCTGCCAAACAACAAGCTACATTTGAAGCGATTATTGATGAAATTGTTAAATTAGAAAATATTCAAACATCTGATGAAGAAGTGCAAGAGCAATTAGAAAAAATCGCATTATATAATAATACTTCTAAAGAAGAAGTTTTAAAACATATTGAACCTGAAAATTTAAGAAATGATTTTAATCGTGTTAAAGCAAGTCAATTAATTCTTGAAAGCGCAGTTGTAATCGAATAAACCGATAGATTATCTATCGGTTTTTCCACGAAAATGACATGTTAGCTAGATTACATGTAATCATTTCAAGTGAAGAAGATATTCAGGTTGAGCAAGTAAAAGAAAAATTAAAACAAATCAATTCTAAATTCTCAATATCACCAGTCCGTAATTATCAAGGATTAAAAAATCATAGTGAATTTTACTGTACGCTTGAAATAGAAAAAAATGATGTTTTAGCATTATTAACACAGTTAAATAATGATTGGGATGGATCATATGATGATTGTATCTGTTATGGTTTTAACACGGTTATGTTTGATTCATCAGTATATTGTTTAGAGTTTGTGTTGTTTGATTAATTAATGGTGATTCATTGTAGAAAAGCGGCTTATATGATATAATTTTTACATTAAAAAACATTGATTTAGATATGATGGAGAGAAGAGTTGGAAAAGAAAAATATATTGATTACAGGTAGAAAAAATGCCGGCAAGTCAACTTTAGTTAAAAGGGTTATTAATCAGTATAATAACTATGCTGGTTTTAAAACAATCCCATTAAAAAGACATGGTTTAATTTCAACATATCAGATGTATGATTTTATTAATAAGACATCGATTCCTATTTCAAAATATGTTGATAATAAAATAATTGGGATACCAGAGACATTTTCTACATTTGGAAAAGAATGTTTGAAAAAAGCGTTAAGTAGTAATTACCCATTGATTATTATGGATGAATTAGGAAGGTTTGAAAGAACCAGTTATGATTTTCTTTATTATGTTGATAAAGTGTTAAATAGTGATAAAGTTGTTATTGCAGTTATCAAAGCAGAAAAAATTGATTATTTAGAAAAAATAAAAAGTCGAAAAGATTGTTATCTGTATGATTTAGATACAATTTCATTTGAAAAAGCATATCAAGAAATCATATCTAGATTAAATATATTTTTTAAATTGGAAGGTGATAGAAATGATTAAAAAAATTATAGGAGTACTATTAACGTTTACACTGATTTTTTCATTGACAGGTTGTAGCAAGAATGAATCAAAAGAAAAAACAGAGGAAACAAAAATTACATTAACAGATCAGGCTGGAAGAAAAGTAGTTTTAAAACAACCAGCTGAAAAATTAGTCAGTACATATTATATTGGTACGTATGCATGCCTTGCTTTAGGTCTTAGTGATAATTTAGTTGGAATTGAACAAAAGGCCAACAGTCGACCAATTTATTCTATGGTAAATTCTAAATTACTAGAATTACCACAAGTAGGTTCAATGAAAGGAATTAATATCGAAGCAATTGCTGATTTAGAACCTGATTTAGTTATTTTGCCATTAAAATTAAAAGATAATGCGGATACATTAGATGATTTAGGCGTAAAGTCATTAGTTGTTAATCCAGAAAGTGATGAATTATTATTACAAATGCTTACATTGCTTGCAAAAGCTACTGGTAAAGATGATCAAGCTAAGCTTTTGAATTTATATTATGATAATCAAATTGAAGAAATGAAAAAATATGGTAATAGTAATAAGACAGTTTACATGAGTTCTAATTCTACTTTTTTAGAAACAGCTCCTGGAGCAATGTATCAAAGTAAAATGATTGAAATTGCCGGTGGTAAAAATGTGGCTAAAGATATAGAAGGTGATTATTGGACTGCTGTTTCTTATGAGACACTTTTACAATTAAATCCTGATATTATTATTATTCCACCAGCTGCAGCATATTGTGTTCAAGATATATTAAATGATAGTCAATTAGCAACACTAACTGCAATAAAAAATAAGGCAGTTTATCAAATGCCAAAAGAAATTGAAGAATGGGATTCACCAGTTCCTTCAGCAATCTTAGGTTCAATGTGGTTGGCTAGTATTTTACATGAAGATAAATATTCGTTTGATGATTTTAAAGAAGATGTCGTTGATTTTTATGATACATTTTATGATTTCGAAGTAGATCAAAGTTTAATCATTAAATAAAATGAAAAAAAGCAATCTAAGTTTAATTATAATTATTGTTATTTGTATTGTTTTATTTGTTTTTTCATTATTGATTGGTAGTTTTGATTTATCAATTATCGATATTATTGATATTTTATTAGGTAAAAATGATTCGTTAATCCAGTCTAATGTATTTTATCATTTGCGGATTCCCCGAGCTATAATGGGGTTATATGCTGGAGTTGCTTTAGGATTTGTTGGGAGTATTTATCAAGTGCTATTTTGCAACCCTTTAGCTTCGCCTGATTTAACTGGAGTAGCTTCTGGAGCAAGTTTAGGGGCAGCTTTAGCAATTGTAATAGGAGCAGGATCACTTTTAGAAAAGACAGTTGGAGCTTTTATTTTTGGAATGTTAAGTTTGATTTTAGTTATATTTTTGGTTAGAACAACTAAAACTAAAGAGCTTTCTACATATATTTTAGCGGGAATAATTATTTCCTCTTTAGCAGATGCTGGAATTATGATGCTTAAATATGTGGCAGATCCATTAGGTGAACTTGCCTCAATTGAATTTTGGACAATGGGGAGTTTAGCTTCAATTACTCTTGATAAGGTGCTTTTATCATTATTATTGGGGATAGTTCCATTTATTTTACTTTGTTTAGCCCATCATCGAATTGTTATTTTGTCATTAGGTGATGAAAATGCTAAATACTTAGGATTAAATGCCAAAGGACAAAGAATTGTTATTTTGTTACTTACAACATGGTTAATTGCCTCAGTAATTGCAATTACTGGAGTAATTTCGTTTGTCGGTTTAATAGCCCCGCATATCACATATTTGTTTTTGAAAAAACGTACAGGATGTTTTTATATTGTCAGTGGTTTAATTGGTGCCATAATTATTTTAATTGCTGATATGCTTGCAAGATCGCTTGTTTTTGGTGCAGAATTACCATTAAGTGTTTTGACGATTCTTTTTGCTTCACCAATGTTATTGTTTTGGATGTATCGTCAACGAGGGAATATTAAATGAAAGAATTATTGAGTGTTAAAAATTTTTCGGTATTTTATAGTGATAATGTTATTGATAATGTTTCTTTTAGTTTGAATCAGGGGAATATTATTGGATTAGTAGGTCGTAATGGCTGTGGGAAGTCAACTTTATTAAAGGGAATTATGGGTTCTTTAAAAACTAGTGGCGATGTGCTTTTTTGTGGTGAAAATTTTTTGGAAATGAGTATTAAGCAAAGAGCAAAAAATATCAGTATGTTGACTCAAAGAATAGAGATAATTGATGGTATCAGTGTTTATGATTTAATTTCATTAGGTAACTATGCATATTGGAAAATTGGTAAAAGGAAAAATGATGCTAAAATTAATGAAATCACAAAGTTATTACATTTTGAAAATTTGTTAGATAAAGATTATAGCATTTTAAGCGAGGGGCAAAAACAATTAGTTAATTTTGCACGTATTTTGATGCAAGATACGCCTATAATGTTACTTGATGAACCAGATAGTGCATTGGATTTTGATAATCGTCACATGTTATTTCAAAAACTTTGTGATTTAGCTAAAAATGATGATAAGGCAATTATATTAGTGATTCACAATCCGTTAGATGCGCTCAATTATTGTAATCAGGTTTTATTGCTGGATGAGGGAAAAATCATTAGTAAAATCTATCCTTTATCAGAGACCCCAGAGGAAATTACGCAAAAAATCAGATTGATTTATCCAAATAT
Organism: Thomasclavelia spiroformis; assembly: GCA_018369555.1. GTDB lineage: Bacteria > Bacillota_I > Bacilli_A > Erysipelotrichales > Coprobacillaceae > Thomasclavelia > Thomasclavelia spiroformis_A. The sequence continues at coordinate 4,546 of JAGZCC010000049.1, read as the reverse complement.
AATTATTAAAAAGGATGTAAAACAATTTTATAGTTTAATAGAATAAGAGGTATATTATGGAAAAAAAGTATTCGAGTCCGTATAAATTTGAGGGAAAATTACCACTAAAACAAGCAATTCCACTTGGATTGCAACATGTTTTGGCAATGTTTGTTGGTAATTTAACACCAATTTTAATTATTACAAGTGCCTGTGCAGCGATGTCTGATGCTTCACAGTTTGCTAAAATTCAAGTTTCGTTATTACAAAATGCAATGCTTATTGCTGGCGTTGTTACTTTAGTACAATTATTTGCAATTGGTCCAATTGGTGGTAAAGTACCAATTATTATGGGAACTAGTTCAGGCTTTATTGGTGTCTTTCAAAGTATTGCCAATGTAATGGGTGGTGGAATCATTGGTTATGGAGCAATTATGGGAGCTTCAATTATTGGTGGTTTATTTGAAACTGTATTAGGTTTTATGCTTAAACCATTAAGAAAATTTTTTCCAGCAGTTGTTACAGGAACAGTTGTGCTTTCAATTGGTTTATCGTTAATTAGCGTAGGCGTCGGTTCATTTGGTGGTGGAACTGGAGCTAAGGATTATGGATCAATTGAAAACTTATTAATTGCATTGTTTGTTTTAATTGTAATTTTGGTTTTGAAACATGGTACTAGTGGGATGTTGAATTATTCATGTATCTTAATTGGAATTATTTGTGGATATATTGTTTGTATGATTTTACCAATGTTTGTTTCAACTACAGGAATTAGCGCTGATGGGACTGAATTTGTAAAATCATGGGTATTAGATTGGAGTAAAGTAGCTGAAGCAAGTTGGTTTGCACTTCCTGATTTTATGCCGGTTAAGCCAGTATTTGATTTAAGAGCTATTTTACCAGTTCTTATTATGTTTGTGGTTACAGCTGTAGAAACTGTTGGAGATATTTCTGGAGTTATTGAAGGTGGATTAGATCGAGAAGCTGATGATAAGGAATTATCAGGTGGGGTAATTTGTGATGGAATTGGTTCTAGTTTTGCTGCTTTTTTTGGTGTATTACCAAATACTTCATTTAGCCAAAATGTAGGATTAGTTACAATGACTAAAGTTGTTAATCGTTATGCTTTAGCATGCGGGGCGATTTTCTTGATTTTATGTGGTTTATTTCCTAAACTTGCGGCATTGATTTCAATTATGCCTCAAAGTGTTTTAGGTGGAGCGGCTGTAATTATGTTTTCATCAATTGTTATGAGTGGGATTCAATTAATTACACGTGAGCCACTAACAGCTCGTAATATGACAATTGTATCAGTAGCTTTAGGATTGGGATATGGTTTAGGGGCTAATAGTGCTGTTCTTGCTGGTTTACCTGAGGCAGTTCAATTAATTTTTGGAGGTTCTGGAATTGTTCCAGCTGCCTTTGTAGCGATTATTTTAAATATTTGTTTACCAAAAGAAAAGAAAGTAAAGGGGGAATAACTTTTGCTTACAATTAATCAGTATATTCGAGCTAAAACTTTAAAAGAAGCTTATGATTTGTGTCAAAATCGTAGTAGTGTAGTAATTGGTGGAATGATGTGGTTAAAGATGCAAAATCGTGGTGTTGATATTGCTATTGATTTATGTGATCTTGGATTAGATAAAATTGAAGATAAGGGTGATGAGATTCATATCGGAGCAATGGTGACATTGCGTCAATTAGAACTTGATCATAGCTTAAATGAATATACAAATAATGCAATTTATGAAAGTGTCAAAAGTATTGTTGGAGTGCAGTTTAGAAATTTAGCGACTATTGGTGGCAGCATTTATGGACGTTATGGATTTTCTGATGTGCTAACAGTATTTATGGGATTGGATGCCTATGTAGAAATGTATGCCGGGGGAATTATTCCTATTCGTGAATTTGCGACAATGCCGATGACTAAAGATATTTTAGTGAGAATAATTGTAAAAAAATCTCCAGTTAAAATTGTTTATACGTCACAAAGAAATACTAAAACTGATTTTCCTGTTTTGACTTTAGCAATGAGTAAGTTAAATGATGAATATTTATGTGTAATTGGAGCCCGACCATTAAAAGCAATTGCTTTTAATGATGAAACTCATATCTTGGATAAAGGAGTTACTAAAGAAACGGCAAAAGAATTTGCTGAAAAGATTGCTGAACAATTAGTTGTTGGTTCTAACTTAAGAGGAAGTAAGGAATATCGTCGACGTATTTCCAAAGTGTTAATTCAACGTTCGTTATTTGAACTTGATAAGGAGGAAAGTCATGGAAATTAAATTAAATTTAAATGGAAAAGATATTTGCCAGGATATTTCACCAGATATGTTATTAATCGACTTTCTGCGTAAAAATGGATGTTTAAGTGTTAAACGTGGTTGTGATACGAGTAATTGTGGTTTGTGCACAGTGTTTATGGATGATAAACCAATTTTATCTTGCAGTATTTTAGCTTTGCGTGTGGCTGGTCATAAAATTGTAACTTTAGAAGGTTTACAAGAAGAAGCAAGTGAATTTGCTGCGTTTATTGCAAGTCAAGGAGCTGAACAATGTGGTTTTTGTAATCCGGGATTTATGATGAATGCAATGGCATTATTTAAAGAAAATCCTGATCCAAGTGATGATGAAATATTAGCATATTTATCTGGGAATCTTTGTCGCTGTTCAGGGTATGAAGGACAATTACGTGGAATTAAAGCGTATTTAGCATTTAAAAAGCAGAAAGGAGAATAGTGATGGATAAATCTTTTAAACAAGTAAATAAAGCAGTAATAAAAAAAGATGCAATGAATCTTCTTTTAGGAAAACCTGTTTATGTTGAAGATATTACCCCTGATGATTGTTTAATTGTTAAGGTGTTACGTTCTCCACATGCTCATGCATTAATTGAAGAAATTGATACGAGTGAAGCAAAAGCAATTAGTGGCATTGAAGCTATTTATACATATAAAGATGTTCCTAATCAGCGTTTTACCATGGCAGGTCAAACATATCCTGAACCTAGTCCATACGATCGTTTAATTCTTGATCAAAGGGTTCGTTTTGTAGGTGATGCTGTAGCAATTGTAGCAGGAGAAAATGAAAAAGTAGTTGATCAGGCATTAAAATTGATTAAAGTAAAATATCAAGTTTTAGATGCAATTATTGATTTTAAAGAAGCTAAAGATAATGAGGTATTAATTCATCCTGAAGATAACTGGAAATCATTATGTCCAGTTGGAGCTGATAATCAACGAAACTTGTGTGCTAGTGATACTTGCCAAGATGGTAATATTGATGAAGTATTTTCTAAATGTGATGAAGTTATCGAAAGAACTTATCATACTAAGGCTAATAACCAAGCAATGATGGAAACATTTAGAGCATATTGTCAAATTGATGCTTATGGACGTTTACATGTAATTAGTTCAACACAAATTATTTTCCATGTTCGCCGAATTTTAGCTAATGCACTTGGTATCCCAAAATCAAAAATAAGAGTTGAAAAGCCAAGAATTGGTGGTGGTTTTGGGGCTAAACAGACTGTTGTAGCTGAAATTTATCCTGCTTTTGTAACATGGATGACTAAAAAACCATCACGAATTATTTATACTCGAACAGAATCACAAATTGCAGCTTCACCTCGTCATGAAATGGAAGTAACGGTAAAAATAGGGGCAATGAATGATGGAACAATTAAAGCAATTGATGTTTATACCTTATCAAATACTGGGGCTTTTGGTGAACATGGACCAACTACGGTAGGATTATCAGGCCATAAATCAATACCATTATATTCAAATAATTTAGAAGCATTTAAGTTTAGTTACGATGTTGTTTATACAAATACTCAAGCAGCTGGAGCATATCGTGGTTATGGAGCAACTCAAGGAACTTTTGCAGTTGAATCAATCGTAAATGAATTAGCTGATCGTTTAAATATTGATCCTGTTGTAATTCGTGAAAAAAATATGGTTAGACAAGGTCAGATAATGCCTGCTTATTATAATGAAGTTGCTACAAGCTGTACTTTATATAAATGTATGGAACATGCTAAAAGATTGTTTGATTGGGAAAATAAGTCAAAAGTTCGTGAATTAGAAAATGGAAAAATACGTAGTGCTGGAGTTGCTATGGCAATGCAAGGTTCAGGAATTTCTGGAGTTGATGTTGGTTCAGCAACAATTAAATTAGAAGATGAAGGCTATTATACATTATCAATTGGTGCAGCTGATATGGGAACTGGCTGTGATACAATTTTAGCGCAAATGGCAGCAGAGAGTTTAGAATGTGATGTTGATAAAATTATTGTTTTTGGTGCTGATAGTGATGCTTCACCATATGATTCAGGTTCTTATGCTTCAAGTACTACTTATGTTACTGGTAAAGCAGTTTTAAAAGCATGTGAAGGGTTAAAAGAAAATTTATGTAAATTAACAGCTGAAATTTTACAGTGTAATAGTGATGAATTAGTTTTTACAGGTAAAGGTGTTAAGAATTTAAAAACTAATGAAGAAATTTTATTATTTGATCTTGCTACCAAATCAATGTGTGGTAACGAAATTCCAGTGCAAGTTAC
>JAGZCC010000048.1 GCA_018369555.1 Thomasclavelia spiroformis | reverse complement strand
CCTTATAATGAGGTTACATTGTAACATCTTTTTGATAATGACCCAATTGGGACATTATCAAATTGGATATATTAAGACATTATCATTTTTGAATCAGAATGTTGTCTTTTTAATTGAAACAAAACTTGAAAAATAAATAAGAATAGTTTATAATTTGGTAAATCGTTGAAAAAGAAAAGTACTATAAAAAATGTTTTTTAGAGATAGTATGGCTGGTGAAAATACTAATCATGTTTATAGGAAAGCTACTTTGGAGAGTAATTAAAAATTACCGTTTAAGCTACGTTATAAGCTAATAAAGGGCATGAGTATTCATGAATTAGGATGGTACCGCGATTTAAGTCGTTCCTAGTAATAGGGCGACTTTTTATATTGGATAAAGGAGATAAATATGAAGCAATTAACTGGAAATCAAGTAAGAAAAATGTTTTTGGATTTTTTTGAAAGTAAGGGTCATAAAGTAGAACCTAGTCATTCATTAATACCAAATGACGATCCAACTTTACTATGGATCAATGCTGGAGTAGCAGCATTAAAAAAATATTTTGATGGAACAATCAAACCTGAAAATCCACGTATTACTAATGCACAAAAATCAATTCGTACAAATGATATTGAAAACGTTGGAAAGACAGCTAGACATCATACTTTTTTTGAAATGTTAGGTAACTTTTCAATTGGAGATTATTTCAAAAAAGAAGCAATTGATTTTGCTTGGGAATTATTAACAGATGAAAAATGGTTTGCTTTTGATAAAGACAAATTATATATTACTGTTCATGATCATGATGAAGAAGCCTATAATTATTGGGTTGATGTAATTGGAGTGGATCCAAGTCATATGTTAAAAACACCAGGTAATTTCTGGGAAATTGGAGAAGGTCCATGTGGACCAGATTCAGAAATTTTCTATGACCGTGGTGAAAAATATGATCCTGAAGGTTTGGGGATAAAATTGTTTTATGAAGAATTAGAAAACGATCGTTATATCGAAATTTGGAATTTAGTATTTTCACAATACAATTCTCAAGAAGGTGTCGATCGTAATGATTATGAAGAATTGCCACAAAAAAATATTGATACTGGAATGGGATTAGAAAGAATTACTAGTATTATTCAAGATGGTGAAACAAATTTCGATACAGATTTCTTTTTACCAATTATTCATGAAGCTGAAAAGCTTGCAAATGTAAGTTATCAAGAAAACAAAATGGCATATCGTGTTATTGCAGATCATATCCGTACAGTTACTTTTGCCTTGGCTGATGGGGCATTATTTGATAATGCTGGACGTGGTTATGTATTAAGAAGAATTTTAAGAAGAGCGGTTCGTTATGGTAAACAAATCGGAATTGAAAAAGCTTTTATGTATAATCTAGTTGGTGTAGTAAGTGAAATTATGAAAGAATTTTATGATTACTTACCTGAAAAAGTTAGTTATATTAGTGATTTGGTTAAAAAAGAAGAAGAGGCTTTTCATAAGACATTATCAAATGGAGAAAAGTTATTAAGTGGATTAATTAAAAAGAATAGTGATGGAATTATTAGTGGTAAAGATGCTTTTAAATTATATGATACTTATGGTTTCCCATTTGAACTTACATTAGAAATTGCTCAAGAATCTAATTTGAAAGTTGATGAAGAAGGGTTCAAAGAAGAGCTTAAATTACAACAAATGCGTTCACGTGGAGCAAGAGTTGATAATGAATCTATGACAAGTCAAAAACCAGATTTAATGGCTTTTGATTTACCATCAACATTTGAATATGACCCTACTAATATTAGAGGTGTTGTAATTGGATTATTTAAAGATGGTGTTAAAACAGATCAATTAGATGATTATGGTGAAATTGTCTTTGATGTAACAACTTTCTATGCTGAAATGGGTGGACAATGTGCTGATACAGGAATTATTTATAACGATGAATGTAAAGCTAAGGTTGTAAATGTATTAAAAGCACCAAATCAACAACATTTACACTTTGTAGAACTTGAAAGTGGAAATATTAAAGTTGGTGATGTTTTAACTTTAGAAATCGATAAAGAAAAACGTAGTAAAATTACAGCGAATCATACAGCAACACATATTTTACAAGCTGCTTTAAAAGAAGTAATTGGAAGTCATATTAATCAAGCTGGTTCATATGTTGATGATAGTCGTTTAAGATTTGACTTTACTCATTTTGAAAAAATCACTAATGAACAATTAAAAGCAGTAGAACAAAAAGTCAATGATGTTATCTTTAAAGGAATTGATGTTGAAATTGCTAATATGAGTAAAGAAGAAGCATTAGCTAGTGGAGCAATGGCTTTATTTGATGAAAAATATGGTGATACTGTAAGAGTAGTTTCTGTAGGTGATTATTCAAAAGAGTTATGTGGTGGATGTCATGTAACTAATAGTTCAAATATCGGATTATTTAAAATTGAAACTGAAGAAAGTGTTGGTAGTGGAATTAGAAGAATTGAAGCAGTTACTGGTAAGGTAGCTTATGAAGCATTAGTATTAGAAAAAGAAACAGTTGATACAATTAGTTCGGTTTTAAAATTAAAAAATCGTAAGGAAGTAGTTAACAAAGTTACAAGTTTAACTGAAGAATTAAATGCTGTTAAAAAAGAAGTAGAAGCATTGAATTCAAAATTAAATGCTTTAAATGCAGCAAATAGAATGAATGATATTCAAGATATTAATGGTGTAAAAGTATTATTTGTTGAAGAAGATATGGAAAGTAATAAAGCTAAACAATTAGCATTTGATCTTAGAGATAAAATTGATTCTGGAATCGTTATTTTAGTATCTAAATTTGAAGAAAAATGTTCATATTTTGTTGGTGTAAGTAAAGACTATGTTGCAAGTGGAATTAAAGCTGGTGATGTTGTTAAAAAGATTAATGCTATTGTTGATGGCCGTGGTGGCGGAAAACCTGATTTTGCTCAAGGTGGTTGTCCAATTAATGAAAAAATTGGTGGAATCAAAGATGAACTTAAAAACTTCTTTTAATTTAAGACTATTTGGTGTAAAATAGTTTTATAGGCAAAGCCTTAAGGGAGGTCGAATAATATGCATGATTTAACAAAGACAAAAGTATTTAGTTCTGAAGATATGCGTCGAGAAATGATTCGTAGTAATCTTCAAACGGTAATAGATGCTTTAAATGAAAGAGGGTATAATGCAGTACATCAGATTGCAGGTTATTTAATCTCTAATGATCCTGCATATATTTCTAGTCATAAAAATGCTAGAAACATAATTCAACAAGTTGAACGAGATGAGATTATTGAAGAACTAGTCAAATCATATTTGGAGAAGTAAAATGGAAAAAATATTAGGGCTAGATTTAGGTTCGAGAACTTGTGGTATTGCCATGAGTGATGCACTTGGCATGCTTGCTCATGGCTTAGAAACATACCGTTTTAATGATGGTAATTATAAACAGGCAGCAAACTATGTGGCTGAAATAATTAATAAAAATCAAATTAAAACAGTTGTTTTAGGTTTACCTAAACATATGAATGGTGATTTAGGTGAAAGAGCACAAATTTCGATTATGTTTAAAGAAATGCTAGAAAAAAAAGTTGCAGGATTAAATGTCGTGTTAGTTGATGAACGTTTGACAACAAAGGTCGCACAAGATCGATTGATTTTTGCTGACGTTTCAAGAAAAAAACGTAAACAAGTAATTGATAAAATGGCAGCCGTTGCAATATTGCAAGGTTATTTAGATGCCAATTAGAAAGGAAAAAAGATGGAAGCAAATAAAATCCAAGTTATTGATGATCAAGGAAATGAATTAGAATATGAAGTATTATTCACTTTTAATAATGAAGAATTAAATAAACAATATGTTTTATATTATGATTCATCAGCAGAAGAGCCAAGTGTATTTGCATCAATTTATGATGATGAAGGAAAACTATTTCCAATTGAAACTCCTGAAGAATGGGAAATGGTTGAAGAGGTTTTCCAAAGTTTTATGGCTGAAGGTGAAGAAGGTCATGAATGCTGTGGTAAGCATAAAGAAGGTGGCTGTTGTCACGAAAATGATGAAGATCATGAATGTTGTGGGGGACATCATCATGATGGAGATCACGAATGTTGTGGAGGACATCATCATGATGGAGATCACGAATGTTGTGGAGGACATCATCATGATGAAGATTATGAATGTTGTAAAGATAATTAATTATTCTAAATGTTAAAGTATGGAAATCTTAAGATAGCCATACTTTTTATATTAAGAAAATTTAAATTAATTAAAATATAAAAAGAAAAATGATCACTAAAGAGGTATTTGGTAATGAGGTGATCAAATTGGTTAAACGAATAGATAAAATCTATGATTTTAAAAATGATTTCATGTTTAAACACTCTCTTGTAAGTGACTAAGATCCGGATTTTTTTTACTTGCTTAAACTCTTTATTGAAGGTATTTTAGATATCAGCGTAAATCGCTCACTATCTTAAATCCTAATCAAGTCGTTGAAAATATTGAAGATAAAGATTAGAAGAAGCAGTTGATTTAGTATTATTTGCTTTTGAAAATGGTGAAAGTGGAGATATTTTTGTCCAAAAAGCACCTGCTTGTACTATTGAAATACTTGCTAAAGCTGTTAAAGAGTTATTCAACGTAGATAATGAAATTAAAGTGATTGGAATTAGACATGGCGAAAAGATGTATGAAACATTACTTACTGATGAAGAATGTGCCAATGCAATAGATTTAGGTAATTTTTATCGTGTACCAGCAGATAAAAGAGATTTAAATTATGATAAATATTTCTTTGAAGGAATGACTAGAAATACGTTAACACAGTTTAATTCAAATAATACTAATCTAATGGATGTTGAAGCAGTAAAAAATAAATTATTAGAAGTAAAATTAGTAAGAGATGAGTTGAATGAATGGGAGAATAAATAAAATGAAGATCTTAGTAACTGGAGCCAAAGGCTTTGTAGGACAAAACCTTGTGGCTGCATTAAAAAATATCAAAGATGGTAAAGATCGAACTAGACCATCATTAAATATTGAAGATATCTATGAATATGATATCGACAGTGATGAATCACTGTTAGATACATTAAAGAAATATGATAATAAATGTGGTGTGATGTTATCAAGTTCTATACAAGCGACGTTAATTGGTAGATATGCAGACAGTGACTATGGAAAAAGTAAACTTGTAGGTGAAAATTTATTTTTTGATTATGCAAATAAATTAGGGATAAAAGTATATGTATATCGTTTTCCTAATTTGTTTGGTAAATGGTGCAAGTGTTGAACTTAGATTATTATATATTGATGACCTAGTTAATGAAATGCTTGATATTTTAGAAAGTAAAGAACATCATTGTATATTTGCCGGTGTTGATGCCATTGAAAATAAAGATGGAAAATACTGTTATGTACCGACAACTCATAAAGCAACATTAGGAGAAATTGTTGACTTACTTGATAAATTTAAAGAACGATCTAATAGTTTAATTATGCCGAAAATTCCAGATAACAGTTTTGCAAAGAAACTATACAGTACATATTTACCAAAGGAAAAAACAATATTTTCTTTGAAAATGAATATCGATGAAAGAGGAGGTTTTACTGAATTACTTAAAACAAAAAACTGTGGACAGTTTTCAGTCAATATCAGTAAACCAGGGATCACAAAAGGATAGCACTGGCATCATAGCAAGTGGGAATTCTTTATTGTTGTATTAGGACATGGGATGATTCAGGAAAGAAAGATCGGTAGTGATGAAATAATTGAGTTTGAAGTATCCGTTGATAAGATTGACGCAATTCATATGTTACCTGGATATACACATAACATCATTAACTTATCAGACAGTGAAGATCTAGTAACGCTAATGTGGGCAAATGAATCATTTGATCCTGATCATCCTGATACTTATTATGAAGAAGTAAATAAAAATGATAAATAATTTTGTATTAAATCTTGAAATATATGATTGGATAACAATTATTTATGTAGTAGCAGGAATTGCTTTATTATTTGGGTAAGTATAGGTAATAATTGTGTGTTTGGATTGATTGAAAATAAAGAAAATTTAAATGTGATATGTATTTTGATAAAATTAGAAAAAAGATGACTTAGACAACAAAATATTTTGAAATAGTAGATGCAAATATTTTAACAACAAAAATAACTTTTTATACAATAATTAATTTATTAACTTTAGCCACAAAAGATTATTTAGTGCCTAAAAAGAAGTTATTAGGAATTAGAAAAGCATATTTAATTTTAAATGAAGCAATATTAAACTATGAATATAGATTAATAAAATTAGAAGAATTAAATGATGCAGTAAAAAAAGAGAAGACGTTATTACTGTATATGTTTATGAAGACTGATGTAATTATAACTATTTAATTATTAAAATAAGTAAAAACATATTTTAATAAGTATATGATACTGAAGGGTGGTTTTAATCTTGTTATATTGTAAAAATAGACCAATTTAGGTATTATATATTTAAGGATGTGATAGTTGTGATTATGGAAATATATCTAAATGAAAACAAGGCAAAAGACAATAATATTGATATAGAATCTTGTTATAAAAAAATTGATAATTACTTTTTAACAAGGGGAGTTGTTAAGGTTGCTAAAGGTATCTATAAAGGAGCCAAAGAAGATTTTACAACCTTTGCAGTTGCTCAAGGACAATTGCCAGATACTAACTGGTTTTTAAAAATTGTTGATGAGTGGTATATTAGTTATTTTGGAGATGGACCAGATAGTCCAGAATATCGACAAGATGCATTAGAATCATATTATCGTCTTAAAGAGATACATGATGATTATGTTAGAAACCAAAAAAGCTCTTAACTTCGATATAAGCGATAGTCTTTTAAAACAGTACTACCCTTCAAAAAGTTATAAAAACGGTTGGAAAGATATTAATAAATATTTAGTCCGTTATGGTTTTTTACATAGACAGTATTCAGACTATGTATCTAAAGATGTTATTTCAATGATAGATGTTATACAAACAGTAAGAAATATGGCTAAATATTTAAAATGGCTTGAATATTGTATAAAGGAATTTGATGTTACGATTGTAGGTGATGAATACAGTTTAAAGAACTATATTTGTTATAAAAATGATTTTAATTAAAAAGAGCGTAAGCTCTTTTTTGTATATAAGGAGAATTGAAATGGGAATAACTACAGATTATTCAAATGTTAAATGGCAAGAAAATGATAAATTAAAATTATTGGTTATTGTAGGAACTAGACCCGAAATTATTCGATTAGCGGCTGTAATTAATAAATGTCGTAAATACTTTGACTGTACCTTAGCTCATACTGGTCAAAACTATGATTATAATTTAAATGGAATCTTCTTTCGTGATTTAAAATTAGATGATCTTGATGTCTATATGAATGCAGTTGGTGATGATCTTGGTACAACGGTTGGCAATATCATCAACTGCTCTTATAAGTTAATGAATCAAATTAAACCGAATGCCTTATTAATTTTAGGAGATACTAACAGCTGTTTAAGTACAATTAGTGCTAAAAGATTACATATTCCTATTTTCCGTATGGAAGCAGGAAACAGATGTAAAGATGAATGTTTACCTGAAGAAACTAATCGAAGAATTGTCGATATTATTAGTGATGTGAATCTGGCATACAGTGAACATGCAAGAAAATACTTACATGGATACGGACTTCCAAAAGAAAGAGTATATGTAACAGGCTCGCCGATGGCCGAAGTATTACATAACAATCTAGAACAGATCAAATCATCAAAGATTTTAGAAAAACTGAATCTAAAAGAAAAAGGATATATTTTATTAAGTGCCATCGAGAAGAAAATATTGATACTGAAAAGAATTTCTTATCATTATTTTCAGCCATTAATAAAATGGCTGAAAAATACGATATGCCAATCTTATATTCATGCCATCCAAGAAGTAGAAAAAGGCTAAAAGAATCAGGATTCAAACTAGATTCACGGGTAATTCGACATGAACCATTAGGCTTCCATGATTATAATTGTTTAAAAATGAATGCATTTGCAGTAGTAAGTGATAGTGGAACATTACCAGAAGAAAGTTCATTCTTTACAAGTATCAATAACCCATTTCCAGCAGTATGTATTCGTACAAGTACCGAAAGACCAGAAGCGTTAAATAAAGGATGCTTTATCTTAGCAGGAATAGATGAAAAATCATTATTACAGGCAGTAGATGTAGCAATGAATGAGGATAGAGAATTAGGTATCCCAGTTCCTGATTATGTTGATGAAAATGTTTCTATAAAAGTAGTAAAATTAATCCAGTCATATACTAGAGTAGTTAATAAAATGGTTTGGAGAAAATATTGATGTTAACCTAGTGTAAAGACTAGGTTATTTTTTTTGTCTAAAATCATTAGTTTTGATCTTAATTGTAATAGTGAGGGTTTTTGATGTTAATAATGGGTAAGTTAAGTTGACTTTAGTTATAAAGGTTAGTATGATTAAGGTAGATAAAGTATAGTTTTACTTATCTAAATTATATTTATTGCCATAAAAAAGGAAGGAATGAAGAAATGAAAAAAATATTTAAAAGTTTGTTAACAGTTTTTGTTTCACTGACAATGTTATTTTCATTAACAGTAAATGTTGCTGCAAGTGAAAATACTGTAAGTAGTGATGAGCAAAGATTAATAAGTGAAATTTTAACTTATTTTTCTTACAGTGAAGGTGATTTCAATGAACATAATGGATGGACTGCTTCATCAATCACTGCTGATGTCGATATTCAAAGATGTTTAAATGAATTAAAAGAATTAAATCCAGAATTAGGGGAAGCATTTACTAATATTATGGATTATTGGATTTATGCCGATACAACTATGCCAATTTATTCTGGTGTTTTGCCTGATGGTTTACCAACAGACAATAGCTTATGTATTGTAACTTTAGGATTCCAATTGAATCAAACAACAGGTGAAATGCAACAAGAATTAATTGATCGTTTAATAGTTACTTTGGAAAGTGCAATTAAATATCCAAATGCTTCTATTGTCGTAACTGGTGGAGGAACATCTCCTGCTGATCCATCTAAAACTGAAGGAGAAGAAATGGCTAAATGGTTGATTGCTCATGGTGTTGATGCAAATCGTATTATTGTAGAAAACAAAGCTCCAACTACTGTTGGTAATGCTACTAATACATTTAAATTATTAAAAGAAAAACCAGAAATAAAATCAATTGCGATGATTTCTTCATCTTCACATATTCAACGAGCTGTAGCAATTTTTCAAGCTGTTTTCCAATTAGAAGCATATAATGCTAATACTGATGCTATTGAAATTTTAAACAATACAAGTTGTCCTGTTGATCGAAAAGAAAAACTAAGTCAACAAATGAATTCAGTTACTGAAGCAATTAATACTTGCTTAAATTCTAAGAATATTGGATTAATTGCTGATCTTAGCTTATCTACACTTGAAAGTATTGAAATTACTAATGTAAACGATACTTATAGTAAAGGTGCTAAAGTTGATCCAAAAGTACTTGCTCATTTTACTACACTAGCAGGTGCAAAATATGATTTAGATGTAACAGATAGAGCAGAAATTACTAATATTGATACAAATAAATCAGGAAGCCAAGTGTTAAAAGCAACATATAGTTATGGGGATGTAATAAAAGATGTAAGTAAAACTATTACAGTAGGTACGACAGCTGTTGATATACCTAAAGGCGATAAACCATCAAATACTACAGCTGTAAAAACAGGTGATGAAACATATGCATTGACATTTGTTAGTTTAATGATGCTGACTGCTTGTGGATATACTTATTTAAGAAGAAAAGAACTATAAAATTTTTAATCTATATATAAATATTGCAATAAATATAAAATTAGCTGTACAATGATCTCATTTGTACAGCTTTTTCATATATAATGTTTATAGTGCGCTTCTTTTTTTTGGATAAAAATGGCTATACTAATAATAAGCTGTTATTATATCTGTAGATAAGTTGAATATCGATGAAAAATGTCATATAATGTAAAAAAATGGAGGATGCTATGAAGAAAATAAAAATTATTACTGTTAGTATTGCTATTGTATTTGCAATTATTATTGTTTTGATATTTTTTTATTTTGATGGGCAAAAGGCAGTGAGTACAAAAAGTAAAGAAGTAGTAGTTGAAATTTCTGGTTCAGCTAGTAATGTTTTAGCGCAATTAGATGATGCTGGATTAATAAGAAATAAAACTGTTGCAAATTTATATATAAAATTAAATCACTATGATTTTAAAGCTAATGTATATGTTTTAAATCAAAATATGGATTTAAAAACAATTTTAAACATTATCGAAGGAGATAATAATTATATCTCTACTGATAAAGTTACTGTATTAGAAGGATATACGATTCCTGAATGTGCTAAACAAGTAGCTAAAGTTGCAAATATTGAAGTAGATACTACTAATTTAAATGATGATCAAATTTTAGAATTAAAAACAAATAAAGTTTTAGAAACATGGACAAATACAGAGTATTTACAATCATTAATAGATAAATACTGGTTTTTAGATCAAACTATTTTATCACCAGAAATTATGTTCCCACTAGAAGGATATTTTGCTCCAGAAACATATGTTATTACAACTAAAGATGTTACTATCGAAAGCATTACAACCATGATGTTAGATCAGATGGATAAAAATTTACAAGAATACAAAGATAAAATTAATCAATTTACAATCAATGGAAACACTATTTCTTTACATCAATTTTTATCACTGGCATCAGTGGTTCAATGTGAAGCATCAAAACCATCTGAAGATCAAGCAAAAATAGCTGGAGTATTTATTAATCGTTTAGAAGAACCAATGCGTCTGCAAAGTGATGTAACAGTAAATTACGCTAATCAAATCAAAACAGTTGCGGTTACATATAATCATTTAGAAGTTGATTCTAAATATAATACATATAAATATGAAGGACTTCCAATTGGACCAATAAGTACAGTTTCTAAAGATGTAATTAATGCATGTTTACATTATCAAAAAAGTGATAAGTTATTCTTTTTTGCATTAAAAGATGGAACAATAATATATTCAAAAACATATGGTGAACATCAACAAGTAGTAAAGGAAAATAAATGGTATTAAAAATGAAATATTTTGAAGATTTAGAAAAAAGTGCAATTGATCGTAATATTCCTATCATGCAACGTGAAGGATTAGAGTTTATGATTAATGTTTTTAAAGAAAATAATTGTCATTGTTGTTTAGAAATTGGAAGTGCAATTGGTTATTCAGCAATGATGTTAGTTAGTAATATTGCTGATTTTAAAGTTGAAACAATTGAATTAAATGACGAAAGATATTATGAAGCTATAAATAATATTAAGGATAATAAGATGCAAGATAAAATTATTATTCATCATGATGATGCTTTAGAATTTGATTGTAATTCTTTAGTTTTAAAAAAATATGATTGTCTTTTTATTGATGCAGCAAAAGCACAGTACCAAAAGTTTTTTGAAAAATTTATTGGTTTAGTTAAAGAAGATGGGGTTTGTATTGTTGATAATCTTGATTTTCATGGTATGATTTTTGATATTGAAAATATTAAAAATCGTAATACAAAACAATTAGTTAAGAAAATAAAAAGATTTAAAGATTGGATTTTTAATAATGATGAATATGATGTTACATATTATCATGTTGGTGATGGAATATGTGTAATTAGAAAAAGGGTGGCATAATGGAATTAGTAGTACATTTAAATAGTAAAAAGTTTATTAGTGATTTTATTGAAATTGGAATTAAGAATTTTATTGTCGGAACAAAATATTTTTCATGTCGACAAGCAATGTCACTTGATTATCAAGAGTTAAAGGATTTAAAAGAGCAGCTAAAAGATAAGAAGTTATGGGTATTAGTAAATGCTTTGGTTGAAGAACGTAATTTAGATGAGCTAGCGAATCATTTAGCTAAATTAAATGAAATTCAAGTAGCGGGAATTTTATTTCAAGATTTTGGTGTGTTACAGATTTGTAAAGAAAATAATTATACTTTTGAAATGATTTATAGTCCAGATACATTAAATACTAATCAGGCAACTTTAAATTATTTAAAGACATTAGGGATAACTAGTGCTTTTTTAGCACGTGAAATCCCGCTTGATGAAAAAATGATGATTGCTAAAAGTACTGATTTAAAAACTATGATTCAAGTGCATGGGGTTGAATATATGGCATATTCAAAACGTAAATTATTATCTAATTATTTTAAAGAAACAGGAATTGATCATGGTGTTTTAATTGATGATAATTTAATGATTCAGGCGAATGCAGTTGATTATCGTTGTCATATTTATGAAGATAAATTTGGGTGTCATATTTTAAGTGAAAAACAGCTTTGTACGTTAGATATTTTAAGTAATTTTAGTTGTTTTGATTATTTATATTTTGAGTCGTTATTTATTGATGATTTAAAAGTAGTGGAAATTGTTAGTTTATATCAAGAGGCAATTAAGAGTATTGATAATAAAAATTATGGTAAAGTAAGTAAAGAATTGATAGGCATGCTTCATCAAATTGAAAATAAGGTTGAGTATCATCATAGCTTTATGTTTGATGCAACAGTTTATAAAATAGATGATGTAAGAAAGCGAGAAGAAAATGAGAGAAGTAAGTAAGATCGTTAATGGTAAAAGAATTATCTATAAAAAGCCAGAATTACTAGCTCCAGCTGGTAATCTTGAAAAATTAAAAGTTGCTATCCGTTATGGAGCCGATGCTGTATTTGTTGGCGGTAAAGAATTTTCACTTCGCTCTGGAGCTTCTAATTTTACTCTTGAAGATATTAAAGAAGCAGTAGAATTTGCAAATGAATATCATGCGGCGATTCATGTAACGTGTAATATTATTTTACATGAAGATAATTTACAAGGAATTGAAGAATATTTAAGTGAATTGGATAAGATTGGAGTTAGAGCAATTATTGTTGCTGATCCATATATTATGATGATTGCTAAAAAATTAAATTTAAAACTGGAAGTTCATGTTTCGACTCAGCTTTCTACTTTGAACACGAAAGCAATCAAGTTTTATGAAAGTCAAGGAATGGATCGTGTTGTTTTGGGACGTGAAGTTTGTTATGATGATTTGAAAATGATTTTGGATAAAACGGATATGGACATAGAGTATTTTATTCATGGTGCAATGTGTATTCATTATTCGGGAAGATGTATGTTATCTAATTATTTTTCTCATCGTGATGCTAATCGTGGTGGTTGTTCGCAATCATGTCGCTGGTATTATGATATTTATGATGAACATGGAAAGTTAAATGAAGGAAAGATTCCATTTAGTATGTCGAGTAAAGATATGGCCTTAATTAACCATATTCCAGAGTTAATTGAATTAGGTGTTGATTCATTTAAGATTGAAGGACGAATGAAATCATTGCATTATATTGCGACAATTGTTTCAACATATCGTAAATTGATTGATGATTATTGTAATGATCCAGATAATTTTGTTTTGAGTAATAAATATTATGATGAATTGCTTAAAGCTGCAAATCGTGCTTTATGCACTGGCTTTTTTGATAATCAGGCAGATAATTTAAAACAGTTGTATAATCAGCGAGATGAACATCCAACCCAAGAATTTTGTGCACGAGTAGTTGATTATGATCGGGTAAATAAATTGGTTATTATTGAACAGCGTAATTATTTTTCTGTTGGTGATAAAATTGAGTTTTTTAGTCCAGATCATGATAATATCATTGTTGAAGTAGAAAAAATTATTAACAGAGATAATGAAGAGGTCTTAGTTGCAAATCATCCAATGGAAATTTTAAAAATACCAGTGACCATTGAATTAGAAAAAGATGATATGGGTAGAAAGGTGAATTAGAGTTAAAATAATATATTATTGGATAATGTGTAAATGCATGATTAATTAAGATTAGTACTAGATATTTGCCTAGATATATGCTATATTAATGATTACGAGGTGAGAATATGGAACAAGAAAAGGTATTGTTGACTCAAAGTGGGTTAGAAAAATTAGAACAAGAAAGAGATAAATTGATTAATGTCGAAAGACCAAAGGTAATTGAGGAATTACAATTAGCTCGTTCTCAAGGGGACTTATCAGAAAATGCTGATTATGATGCTGCTAGAGAAAAACAAGCCCACTTAGAATCACGAATTAAAGAAATTGATTATATGCTTCAAAATGCAGAAATCATTTCTGAAGATCGGATGGATTTAAAAGTTGTAAAACCTGGTACTACAGTAACTATTTTGGATTTATCTGAAACTGATGCAGAACCTGAAAGTTATAAAATTGTTGGGTTTACAGAAACTGATCCATTAAATGGTAAAATTTCAAATGAATCACCACTTGCTAAAGCGGTGATTGGTCATGGTGTAAATGAAATTGTAACAGTAGGTGTTGCAGAACCATATGATGTTAAAATTTTAAATATTGAATTTAAAGGTTAATATAGATGAAGACTAGCTAATAGCTAGTTTTTTTGTTTAAAGAGTGTTTAACTTCTTTTTGTATAACGATAGAATAATAACACTTGAAATTAAAATAAACGGGCGAGAAATAATATTTAAAATGTTTAAATTATCAATGTTTAATATAATAGCAACAATCGCAAAAAGTAAACTGCATAGTAAGCCGTGTAAAAATGCATTTTTAGGAAATTTTTTAACGATCATAAAGGCCCAAATAATCATAATAATGGCTGCAATTAGGTTAATTATCGAATGATAAATAAAATTAGATAAATGAATAAAATTGATAATGACGGCTAAAATAAGACTAGTAATTGTAAAGGTAATTAGGATGAATAATGCAAATTTTAAATATGTTTTGAGATAAGAATTCATAGCTCCTCCTTTTTATCTTAGTAATAATATATTTAGGGGTGATGAAAATATGAATGTTTTAGAAGTGTTTTTTATTAGTCAGGGAATATATATTTATTTAAGTGTTCTACTTAGAATTTTTGGTAAAAAGGAATTTAGTCAATTAAATGTATTTGATTTTGTTGTTTTTTTGATTATTGCTGAAATAATGACAGATACCTTGGGTAATGAAGATTTCCCTTTTGTTTATGGTGTTATTGCTACATCAACATTGATTATAATTGATCGTTTAGTATCATTGATTACATTGAAATCTAAACGGTTACGAGATGTTTTTGAAGGAAGACCAACATACATTATTTATAAAGGAAAATTAAATCAAAAGGCCATGAAAAAGCAACGTTATACTGTTGATGATTTATCGCATCATTTACGTGAAAATAATATTGATAGTATTTCAAAAGTAGAATTTGCTTTATTAGAGACAAATGGAACGTTATCAATTATTACTAAAGAAGAGTGTTGTGTTGAATTACCAGATGCCTTAATTATTGATGGAATCGTTAATGAAGATAATTTAAAATTATTAAATTTAGACGTCTATTGGTTAAAAAAAGAACTAAAAAAACAACATATTCATAATATTGAAGATGTATTTTATTGTGTTTTAGAAAAAGAAAAATTGTTGATTATAAAAAAATAGAACTGTTTATACAGTTCTATCCAAGTAACATTCGATCATTAGCAAAAGCTTCACCACTAGCTTCTTCAAATTTATGAAGCAAATCATCAACGGTTAATTGTTTCTTTTTTTCACCTTTAACATCATAAATAATTCTACCATTATACATCATAATCAAACGATTACCAACATCAATTGCATCTTGCATATTATGAGTCACCATCATCGCAGTTAAATTTTGTTTTGCAACAATATCACATGTCAATTTTAAAACTTTTGCTGATGTAGCAGGGTCTAAAGCAGCAGTGTGCTCATCTAATAAAAGTAATTTTGGTTTTTGTAGAGTTGCCATTAGTAATGTAATAGCCTGACGCTGTCCGCCAGATAACAATTTCATTTTAGTAGTTAAACGATCTTCTAAACCAAGATTTAAAGTTTTAACTAACTCGCGATATTCTTCTTTTTCTTCTTTAGAAACGCCCCAAGTAAGTCCACGTTTTTTTCCTCTTCGTTTAGCTAAAGCTAAATTTTCTAAAATTTGCATATCTCCAGCGGTACCTAACATTGGATCTTGAAATAAACGACCAATTTTTTTAGCTCTTTGATGTTCCGGTTGTAAAGAAATATTTTCTCCATCCAAGGTAATAGTGCCACAATCTAAAGGATATAAACCAGAAATCATATTTAATAAAGTAGATTTTCCAGCTCCGTTTCCCCCAATAATAGTAACGAAATCGCCTTCATTTAATTCTAAATCAATTTCATGAAGAACTTTTTTTTCATTAACAGTGCCAAGATTAAATGTTTTACTTACTTTTTTTAATTTAAGCATTTTCATCAATCTCCTTTGTTAATTTTTTATACATAGAAATTTGTTTACGTTTAGAAAGCATGATTGGAATTGTTAAAGCAATACCAACAAGAATAGCGGTTAATAATTTCAAATCATCAGTATTTAATCCCATCTGTAATACTAAAGCAACGATGATACGATAAATAATAGAACCGATAATAATTGAACCTAACCTCAATGCAAAACCACTTTTTTTACTAGAAATAATAACTTCCCCAATAACTATTGAAGCAAGTGCAATAACGATTGCTCCAGTACCAACTCTAACATCAGTTGCTTGTCCATATAAAGCATATAAACCACCAGATAATCCAACTAACCCATTACTAATCATCAATCCTAATAATTTCATTGTATCTGTATTAATACCAAGTGATCTGGCCATCTGTTCATTGTTACCAGTTGCTCTAATTGACGACCCCATTTCAGTACCAAAGAACCAATATAATAAAGCAATAAATAAAACAACAAAAAGTAACGAAATAATAAAAGCAACATAATATTTATTTATATTTAATGCAATTGAGATATCATTAAAAAGAGTATTAGCAGTAATTAAAGGTAAATTAGCACGTCCACCCATAATTCTTAAATTAATAGAATAAAGTCCAATCTGTGTCAAAATACCGGCTAAAATAGCTGGTATCTTACACTTAGTGTGCAAAATACCAGTAATTCCA
>JAGZCC010000047.1 GCA_018369555.1 Thomasclavelia spiroformis | reverse complement strand
TTTCTGTTATTTGTATCTTCTTCATTTTATCACCGTAATTCATTATATCAAATTTCATTTAAAACATCTAACTTTTTTAGAATGTAACCCTTTACATTACGGTTGCTCATTGCTATAATATTATTATCAAGTGTAGTTAATTCACTTTAATACCCCCTATTTATCACCCTTATATAGAATTATTTAAAAAAGTATGCTTTGTTTGCATACTTTTTTGTTATAATTTAAATGAGGTGAAATAAATGGAAAAGAAACTTGATAGTCAATTAATCTACGATGGAAAAATAATCAAATTATACAAAGATAGTGTACTTTGCGATAATGGTAACAAAGCCACTAGAGAAGTAGTCAGACATAATGGCGGTGTAGGAATACTAGCAATCATCGATAACAAAATATTATTAGTAAAACAATTTCGTTATCCAAATGCCATTACAACATTAGAAATTCCCGCTGGAAAACTAGAATTAAATGAAAATCCAAAAGAATGTGCACTTAGAGAACTAGAAGAAGAAACAGGATATAGTGCTAAAGACGCTATTAAAATTTCAAAGTTCTTACCCACTCCAGGTTATAGTGATGAATGGTTATATATTTATCAAGCGCAAGATGTCTTTAAAGTAGAAAACCCACGTGCTTGTGATGATGATGAAATGATTGAAGTTATTGCTTTAGATATTGATGAAGCATACAAACAAGTTGTTAGCGGAGAAATTTTTGATTCTAAAACAATAATTGCAATTATGCATGCATATATTAATAAAAGATCAACTTAAGTTGATCTTTTTAAACAAAATAAAAAGTTCTATTTACATAGAACCAAATTTCTAATTGGCGGTCTGGACGGGACTCGAACCCGCGACCTCCGCCGTGACAGGGCGGCATTCTAACCAACTGAACTACCAGACCAATTGAATGGCGGAGACAGAGGGATTTGAACCCTCGCGCCAGTTTCCCGACCTACACCCTTAGCAGGGGCGCCTCTTCAGCCTCTTGAGTATGTCTCCGTTTCCTCGACTGCCCATATATAATAACATGAATATTTTAATATTGCAATACATTTTTGATAAAAATATTGTTTTTCGTACTTTTAATTACTATATTTCCTAAATTTTCATTGTTATAATCAACATATTTTAATAATTATTTTTTTATATTTTATTTCCTTTTTCATAGATAAACGTCATATTCTAGACAAAAATATGCTTTATACAACAAAAATATTATTTAATTTTAGCTAATATATAAAATAATGAGACTTACAATAGTTATTTAACTAGCTATAAAAATATATACTACTCTTAAAAAATTTTCTAATTACATAAAAAAATCTATTTATAGATTTCTATGATCAACAAATAATTCAAGAATTACAATCTCTCACTAGTGCTGATAGTTATATGAAAAGTCAAAGCTATAAATAGATGATTAAAAAATAACCGTAAAAATATGTTACAAAGACTGCTCAGTGATGAGTAGTTTTTTTGACCTTGATTTGACCTTGATTAATTCATTTAAATTTAATGAAATGCGCTTAAATATACATAAGCATTATCTCTAATTTAAAACAATAAAAAAAGCCTAAACGCTAGTAAAACCTAGTGTTTAAGCCATATTTTCAATTGGTCTCCCCTCACGGTCTCGAACCGTGGACCCTCTGATTAAGAGTGTGAGTTTATAAATGGCTCAAAACCCTTGATATATAAAGGTTTTGGAAGATAATATTTTATTTTGACTACTATTTTGACTACTATAAATAAAGGACCTTTTACAGGTCCTCAATTTGTTGTCTAATTTCTGCTAAAGTTTCTATAGGTACTTCTAAAAAATCTGGAATATCTATAGAAGCAAATTCAGCTAGATTCATATCAATCATTTGTAATGTAACTAGTATTTCTATAATTGAATCTAAGCGAGTAGTAATAGCTTCTATCTTTTCTTTTTGCTCTAAATCCATAATTTCACCTCCTAATACCTTTTACGATATTAAAAGAGAAATTACTTTTAAATATGATATAATATAGATATAATTTTGCGGAGGGAGAAATATATGAAAGAGTTTGACTATTCCGATGAAAATATTATTAAAACAATAAATAAAAATTATTTTCAAAGAATTAAATTATTAAAAAAAATTATTAAAAAATTATCATACAATTCTAATGATATAAAATCTATTTGCATAAATGCACCGTGGGGAACAGGGAAAACTGTATTTGTACATGAATTAAAATATCTAATAAACAATTCTCAAGATTTATCTAATTTAGATACAAAACTTGATTTATTAGAAATTAGTGTAGCAAAAGATATCGGATGCTATTATTTTAATTCTTGGGAAAATGATAGTATTAATTTACCAACATTATCATTGTTATATAATATATTACAAGATGAAACATGGGCACCTGCTGAATTTATAAATAAAATAGATAATCTAAAGATGAATGCTGCAAATTTGTTAGTAAGGATTTTATCAAGAGGATCATTAGGCATTAATGAATTTAAAGTTGATAATTCTTCTGTTTTTGATGAAATATTTTCAAGTAATAAAATTAAAGAAGAATTCAACAAGACTATAGATGAGTATTTAAAAATCAACGGATTAAAAAAATTAATTATTATATTAGATGAGCTTGACAGATGTAGACCAGATTATGCTGTAAACATGTTAGAATCTATAAAACATTTTTATAATAATGATAAATTAATTTTTATTATTTCTACTGATTTAATTCAATTAAGTCATACAATAAAAAAATTTTACGGTAATTATTATGACAGCGATTTATATCTACAGCGATTTTTTGATAGAATTATTACATTAGATAATCAAAATATAAATGATTATATTTGCTACGAACTAGGTATTGATTTGGACGATAATAAAATAAGTACAAATATAATAAAATTTTGCATTGAAGCACTAGATATGTCTACAAGAGAAATAAATAAATTTATTGTGACACTTAATAGAATACGAACACCATTATCAACCAACTATCCTAATAATCACACAACAATTTCTTTTAATTTATTTTTAATCTTTGTTACTGCATTAAAAATCAAAAATATTAGCGAATATAGCAAATGTATGGCTGGAAAATTTACAAAACAGGATTTTGAAAATTATTTTTTAAACTCTTCTATATTAGATATTCTTGCACATTATACAATGAAACAAAATTCAAATGTGATAGAGTACATATTCAATTTATATTCGGAAATATTCGTTTTAAATAAATTAAGTTATCTTAATTCAAATCAAGCTAATCGAATTAAATCATTAATTAAATATGAAATATAAAAAACCTAGAGCATTACGCCCTAGGTCCTTTTTTTAATTTGAATAAACTCCTATTTGATTTTGCAATTCTTCACTTAGCTCAAAATATTTTTGATACTGTTCTTTGAAAAAAATATTATCATCAAGTAATGTATCATTATTTTCTTTCAATCTTTCATTCTTTTCTTCTAATTCTACAATTTGACTCTGATAAGACTTATTAAGAGCTTCTTGATTATTTTTTATCTGTGCAATGTAGACAAATGATAATATATTAATTAATAAGGATAGAGATACAACAGAAACAATTAACCGTTTTGCTTTTAGCATCATTATTTGAACGTTCCTTCCAATAGCCAATATGTAGTGATTAATCCAACTTTTCCATCCGCTTCAAGACCTCTATTATTTTGGAATGTCTTAACACAAGTTGTTAAGTAGTCGCTCCATTCGCCATTTACTTCTAATTTTGTAAAACCATAGTAACGCAATCTTTCTTGCAACCACTTGATTGCCGTTGGGCAGTTATGAGTTTGACCACTCCATAACAAATGAGTTTTAGCAAAAGCCTGACTACCTGCGCCAAACTTATCATCAACTTCAAGTTCATTTGTATCGAAACCTTTATTCATTGCAGCTTGCCATTCACCTACTGCACTATTATTTAAATAATAACGTGTATCACCTTTCCATGATTCATTGCTACTAGATGAAGAAGAACCAGTTACTTTAACACAATATTGCTCACTTACCCAGCCTGTATCATTTACATATAACCAACCATTTTGCTCTTTTGTAACATGTAATATAGTTTCATTAGTATATGCAGTAATTTTAGCACTGCTAACACTTGGTTTTTTACGACAATTAACACCACTTTTAGTATTTACCTTAACTTTATAATTTACAATTTTTTCATTGCTTATTGGCTTTGATGGCTGATTATTTGAAATACTTCCATCATAATTAGGTTGGATATAACCCCTAATATTTGCATTTCCTACATTAATAACTCTACGACCTACAGCATTACTTTTATTACCTTCGATAACTGTAATTTGATTATTTGTAACACTTTCAACAATTCCTACATGTTCTGGCCATCCATCTTTTTTATCCCAGTCGTACATGATCAAGTCACCAACGTTAGGTGTAATATCATCATTTTCTTGCCAGATGCTCATTTCTTTTGCTTTGGTAATTGCATTACCACAACTACATTCTAGCGGACATAAAGCAGCTAATCCGGCTTTAATGAAACAAGCAGATATAAAAGTCATGCACCAGCTATCGTTGTATTTTACTTTATAATTTCTAGCTAAAGGTGTGTAAGCATTATACACATCTATAATTTGCTTATGACTTCCGTTACTTTCTTTACAACCAATACAAGCACGTGCTACATTTAAAATTTTATCTACATTACTCATATTATCTATACCTCCATTACTTAGTTACAATAACTTTAATCCCGTAAGATACACATGCATCATGTTCAATCTTGCATCCTCTTGCTTCTTGCCAACCTGATGCAAAATAAGCAATATCAGCCCCTGCCAATAATTCTAGCGATTTACCCAAGAACCATAATGGCTTGGCATCTGCTGGAGCGCTTTGAAAAAATGAATCAATAACTTCAACTGGTTCTTTTAATACAGCTTCAGCTTCCTTAACCGCCTGTTCTCTTTCTTTTAGAATTTCTTCATCTGTTTTCCCTCTCATTGGTTGAGAAATAAATAATTTTTTCATATTTATTTTGTCTCCTCTACAATTTCAAAATCATCACCAGCTAGAAAGTTAAGTGTGTATTCTTTTCTTTGTGAATCAAATAAATCAATATCATGACCATCAAATGTGTGCATCATAACAGTACCTTTGATGTGATCCCAATACCAATAACCACCCCAATTAGGGTATTTAACTTTTTTGCCTTGCTTCATGGCCTCGTAAGCTTCTTTAAATTGCATATATATCCTCCTATAAAGTAATTAATTGATTTTCCCATTTTTTATAAGCATCTAAATACAACTCATTTTTATCACCGTTATATGTTAGCTCATAATACATTCCGTCTGAAACGATTGTACTTAGCAATGCTTTGTTGTTTTGAAGTGCTTTACATGACCACACAACAAATACATCTTCTTTTGTGATGTGTTTATTGTCTGTTTTATCAACATGTTCATTAAAATAATCAACCACTGATTTAATACATAATTCAATAAACTCTTTACTGTTCATATTACTTTTCCTCCTCCAGTTTATTTATATGTTTCCAGATTTCTTTGATTTGATAGCTTTGTACTATTTGTTGTTCAGTTAACTGTTTAATCTGATCATTTATATTTTTTATATCATTCTTCGTTTCGTTTGTTGTTGCACATATTGTATCAAGCTTAAGATTTATCTTTATCATCTCTTTGCTTTCATCTTGAATATTTTTCTTTCTGCTTGTATAGAAATTAATTGCAGCAAAAATAAAACTTGATACACTTATTAAAAAAGCAACTGAAACTTGTGTTTCTGGATTCACTGGTTATTCCTCTACTGTTGCATCTAATTCTGGTAATCCAGCAACAGATGTTAAAATTGAAACAATCCCTGCTAAGCAAGAAGCACTAACAATCATTACCCAACTTACATCCTGCATTACTGTAGCTGTACCGATTGTTGCGACTGCAGTTTGTGCAACCGTTTTGACAGCTCTAATACCTGCTGCTCTAGCCCATTGTTTTAAATCATATTTTTTTACTTTCATTATAAATTTCCTCACTTTCTGTTTTTTAATATATAAAAAACACTCTTAATTAGAGTGCTTTTTAACGATTTTATTCTTCTTCAACTAATTTCCATCCTTGCGGATAATCATGCGTATTCCATACGCATCCGTTTATAAGACATTCATATTTTTTTCCCTCGAATGTAATTTTATCTCCAACATTATAAGCATCATGCGCCCCCGTTGGCTGTTTATATTCGGGGTATTCTTCTTCGGTAGGCGGTTCAACTGTTCCGCTATCATTTCCTAAAGTGTTTAACCTACTCTTAACGATTTCAATTTCTTTCCAAATAAGATTAATTTGCTCGGTATTTTCAGCATACGAATTATCGGGGATTGCGTTTTGTCTCGCTAAATCACTCAATTCGTCTCGTTCTTCTTCGGTTAAACTGTTTTCTACCCACAATTTATTTATTTTGTTTAACATATCAACTAATTCAAAGTCGCCTTTTGTTAATACATCTTTAATAACACTATACATTCTTAATCACCGCCTCTTGTAATGTTATGACTTTAGCTTCTAACTGTGCTTGTGCCGCTGCTATATCTTTTGGATAACGAGCATTTAGTTTTGGTTTAGCGACACCCTCTACAAACACATGAGTAACTGGGCTAAAAGTTTTAAGTGTTTTTAGTTTTTCAACAAGTTCATCCTCTAACGGTTCTGTCGTTGGTGTTTTTGAAATTCCTATAAAATACAATGGATTTTCACCAAACCATTTTTTAAACGCATTTATGTCGTTTGCTTCTACCCTATTTTTATTTATAGCAATGAATAAAGCTGTACTAACCGTAAATAGTTCTTCATCTTTACCACTATCATTTAATAGTTTATCACAATACATTTTCAAATTGTTAGTAGGGTTTAGAAATGGCTGGTTATTTATTTGTATAACTCTAGTTTTTTCTTTATCTGTACCCAATGTTATTGTAGTATTACCATCAACTGTAAAATCAGTAATATTATATGTGGTTTGCATATTTACAATGTCAATCGCATCTCTAACACTTCCATCTTTAGTTGCTCTAAGTGGCTTAGATAGAGTATGTTGGATTGAAATTTCTTGATATGGTTCGTATGGTGTAGCAACCGAACCTATCTCCAATTGCATCTTTTTAAAATCTTCAACAAATGATGGTAAATTAACATTTATCGAATTTAATCTTAAATAAACTACATTTTATTTAGTAATGCTTGTAAATTTACCAAGAGCTGAACCAGTAACATTGTGATATATAAAATAATAGTTTTCAGCATTTTTTTCTTTATATGGTGAAAAATTAGCAAAATATCCTCTTCCAGCAGGTACTTTCACATCATTAGATATAACTAATTGTGCATTTTTAGGAACTGCTATTGGTATATAATAATATCCATCAGTATTAGAGTTTGTCCAATTTTCAATATTAGAAATGTAATTTATATCAATAAAATTCTTCCCAGCCAACCTAACATTAATTTCATCAACTTCATAAATTTTACTTTCAATATCAGGACTTGGGCTAGTTGAATCTTGCCAACTTAATCCAACTTCACTAGTATCTGTTTCAACATATGAGATTGGTTCTTCTGTTGGGGTGGCTAAAGGATATAATGTTATTGCATTTGGATTATTGATATACTCTTTAAATAATCTATCGAATTCATCTTGTACATGACCGCTAAATACGTTTGAATTCACCATGACTGATATTGTAGTTCCCCCACTAGGGTTTCCTAAATATATAGCTTCTTTTGAATAATCAAATTTAGAATAACTACACTCAAAAGTATTACAATAACCGTATTGTTCAACATATTTTAAAGGGGCTGGAGGGGGTGAATATAACCTAATATGATTTAAGTCTCTACTTCCATACTTCCATTTAAGGTCATTTAAATTTACAACCCCAACATTCCTTACAATCTTAGCTGTCTTATTCACATGATCTACAATCTTATAATCTCTAACAGTTGGTGCTACATACGAACTTGGAGCTGAATCACCTTCGACTAACATAATATTTTTAAATTTAACGTTAGCAAAATATGCTTTATTACTATCATCAAGCCATCTTTCAGTATACCCTAATATAGAAACTCCTCTTAAATCTGTTGGCGTTGTTATAGTGGCACTTACACTTTGTACTTCACCATTTGACATTATTGAACTATATTCTCCTAAAGCGGTATACACTGCTGGCAATCCAAATTCATTTGTAGTCGCACGATATAACATTAATTTTTTGCTAAGACTAAATTGTGTTAATGTTTCATCTACAATAGCTTCAACCATTTCTATATCCATTTTTACTGTATATCTTGTATTTGGTTTCAATTCTATAAAAGATGTTTCTAAATTAGTAACTTCTTTAGCCCAATATTGTAAATCAATAGCTTCACCATCATAACTAGCTATATTTGTATTATCCCAAACATTTTTACTTTCCTTCAAACTTCTCAATTCAACAATCTCACCATCAACCGTTATCTTTTTAGACCTAATAGGAATTGGTCTTTCTGGTGTTGGTACAATTCCACTTTCTTCAGCTTGATAAATATTTCCTTCAATCAAATCAATTTTGAAATTTCCAGCCAAAGTAGTTTCAATAGTAGTATCATCTGTGATGGAAATATCATAGTAGGGTTTGTCCATCTTATCAGCAAGCATATAATCTACTTCTTCTTGTGTGTACATCTTTAAATCACCAGATGTTTTATTACCACTTAGCTCAATGCCATTAATACTAGGTTTATTTGTCAAACCATTATAATCAGTAGTTCCGCCACCTTCAAAATCTTCTTTGTTTTGAGTGATTACGTTTCCTTCTTCATCGGTAACTAAAACTTTATCTTTGTTTTCTAAGCCTAAATTTTTATCTAGTTTACCTTCGATTAAATTAGGAACTTTAGCAACCTCATCAGTAGCAATCTGTGCTTGCTTTTTAGCTTCATTTGCTTGATTAGTTGCTTCTGTTACCTTTTCATCAATTGTTGTATTAGCTTGTTGTAATTTAGAATCTAAATCATTATTTGCATCAACAACTTTTTTATCAAATAAATCATTAGCACTTGTAACACTTTGATTAAATGTGTTTTGTTTTTCTGTTGCATTTTCGTTAAATGCACTTAGCTTTTCTTGATAATTGGTATCAAATTCATTTGCTTTATCTTCTATTTGTGTTTTTATTTGATTAACAGTTTCAATTGCTTTATTTGATGCATTTGCATTTTCTAAAGCTTCATCAGCGCTATTTTTAGCATTGTTAGCACTTTGTTCAGCATCTTGTTTTGCTTGTATTGCAGAATTTGAAGCAGCTATAGCATCATTTTTAGCAGTTAAAGCAGATGATGCAGATAAACTAGCACTATTAGCAGATTGATTTGCATTATTAGCATACTCTTGTGCTTCGTTTGCTTTGTCATTTGCTAAAGATGTACTTTGTAATGCCTCGTTTGCTTTCTGTTTGACAAGCTCAACATCTTCTTTTATTGCATCTTTAGCAACTTGAGTTACTAAACTAATCCATACCTCTTCAGGTTCAGGTAATATAGTATCACCATCACCAAAAGAATATCTAACTTCAAAATCTATACTACCTAAATGTACTTCTTCTTGACTGTTTATTAAATTAAAAGAGAAACTTAATGTTCCTCTGTTTTTAAAGCAGTCAGGTCCTAAAGTAAGTACGCCTTCATCATTTATACTTAAAAGTTTAGCTTCACTCTCACCTGGAGGTATATAATATCCAACAACTGTATAATCACTGTAAATTTCATCTTTTTCAAATTTCATTTGAACATTTGCACTATACTGAAACGGAATTTCCTCCGGATCAGCACGCAGTCTAAACCCGAATTGTTTAATCGTTGAAACTATCATTCATGGATCACCTCGATTCATTCAATACATTATTATCCCATTTTTCATTATCACAAACATCAACATATGTTATGTATTGATAATGAATACGATATTGTCCATTGACATTAGCCGATAAAGCAGCAATAAGTTGGCCATCGCTTCTTACATAACTACCTGTAACAGAAACCCAACTAGCATTAGGATCGCCATTTGTATAACTTATAGATAAATTTATCGGATCTATATTTCCAACATCAACACCGTATTTATTTTTAAACATTTGTTTAACGCCATTGAGAGAATGTGTCCCAACAACTGCTTGCCCGTTAGGATCAACGACGATAGTTCCAGACACCATCATTATCTTTGTTTTTAGAAATCGATAGGCTGGAATTCCACCAATTTGTAGTGGACTTCCTGCATCTTCGTCATAAAATCCTCCAAAATTAACCCCATTTTTCCCAAATGCCATTTGCGGGACTCCACGAGGCAATATTTGTTCTTTTGAAACACTTGCAATTTTATCAATAACATTTATTTTAATGTCGTAGTTATTTCCTATATCGAATCCATTCGCTTCTAAATCTCCAGCGATTTCAGCTAAAACGGTAAAATTATCACCATCTGCTACATACTCTATTTTGGTAGACCCTTGTATCCAGTCAAGAGCACCCTGTGATTTATAGAAATACTGTATTTCAAGTACATTTTCAGCAGTTCCAAAATTTCCATTCCAGAATTTTCCTTTCGCTTCAATTATTACATTTTGACCAATTCCACCTTTGTCTCGAGAAACATAGAATTCTAGTATAATCGGTTCAAAATAATCAATAAAATTAGAAATTGTATACTCTTTTGCAATGATATTACTTCTGCTGTCTTCTACATAATTTATAAAAGTATTGCTAGTTGCTCTGTCAATTGTAAATTCATTTATACTGTTTCTTGCTACTGTTCCACCACACATTAAACGATATTCTTTTATCGTTGCCTGTTTGACTGCAGTAGCTGTTAATCCTGTGAAATTTATTTTTGAATAACCTTTTATAATAACGTCATTTCCAGCTAAATTTCCATTATCAACTGTAATTATCTCTTCACCGTTATTCCATAGCGGGCTGGGATTTTTTATTACAAATGTCCTATCATGATAGCTTGCCCACTGTTTGTTATTACTATAAAGACCTACACGAATAGTACAGCTATTCCCCTTACATTCACGCCTTAGTTGATTTCTTTCATCTTCGGTCAAGCTCCATGTGTATCTTCCATTTGTCCCTGAAAGTGTTCTTATTGCAAGATGAGGACCATTAGGGTTTGGCTCCAACCACGCTTCTAAATTAAAATTACCTGGATTAGAATAATCAAACCATGGATTTTCTTCATCATTAAAACTTGCTGGTAAATTTGTAATATTTGCCTGCCGTGGGATTGTTGGAAGTGCCCACGATGTTGATAAATCTTCATTTACACCGCTTGTGTATATTGCTGCGATTACATGTGCACTAAATACAGCATTTCCATTACCGTCATGCTGTATTGTTTTATACCCATTTGCAAGATCACCTTTATAACGCTTAGTACGAGAATTTGAATTAACGAGTACATCGCCAAATGCATCGCAATAATCGCGATAATGATAATAGTATGATGATGACCCACCTACAACCGTAACTCGCCAATAAATAGTAGATGTATTGCTTCCAATGTCCTGGCTAACAAGCATCCATGCGAATTCAAGATAACGCCCTTGGTATCCACCACCGCCTAGCACACCATTATTTGCCATTCTTTAACACCTCTACTTCATTTACTTCATTCGGGTTTATCTTATTAATTATCGTCTGTCCATTAACCTCCTGTATCAGGAGATTAACTATCGTTGCCTTATTTTTTATAACCGCAGTGTTAGTTACAAAACCTTCATCATCGAAAGTTGTAATGTAATTACCCTGTTTGTCCATAAACCCAATTATATCCGCTAATGCGACGAACACAACATCGGTACCAGTAGATGAAATACGTACTCCTCTACCGATTTTAACCGTATCTCCCCAGGTCTCGTTTTGATTTAAAGACCATTCCATCGCCTGATCACCTTTATTGAGCATCAAATTTATAACCGGGCAGGCATTATCAGTATCACATATAAAGCTTATATTAATTTGTCCGTCACTTACTTCAAACGTTTTAGTGAATACAGTGAAATCGTTATTTGACAAAATATATTCAGTACCATTTATTGTTAATGTTACTCTTGCAAGATTTACAAGTTTTTTATACGTAAAAGATAAAGTATAAACACCATTTGCAACTGTAATTTCTTGCTGTAAAGTAGATTTTTTCAATAATAATGCATAGCCGTACATGTTCCTGCTTCTTGTTTCCAATGTACTATCTATATTATAATCTCCATCCCAGCTTCCATCATTAAAACATCCAATCGAATCTCTAATTAAGTTGTTTCCGCTTGTTGTTTGGATAGTATTTGTTATTCCTGTTATATCAACTTTCATATTTTCTACATATTCAGCAATCGAAACATCACCATCTTCAGTTTCAATTGTTGTTTTTTCTTTTATAATAGCTTCAATTTCTCTATCCGCAACAGATAACTGACCAATTCTATCATTTAATCCATCTTGTTCTTTAGCAATTATATCTAATCGATTTTTCTCCTGATCCTGAATTATCTGCAGTTTTCTAATACGTGTAGAATTACTAATTTTCTTTATTACACGTTCTTCATTTTTAGTTGTTACAGTACCATCAACATCACATAAAAGAAATTGACCACCCTTAAAAGAAGTACTAACATCAATTGTCATAAAGTTAAATTCATTATTATAATTTACTAACTTTCCAGGTAACAAGTTATCAATAGCAATCATTCTTATGCTTTTTGCAGAATAAAAAGTCAATCCATTTAATGATGAATATATGCCGTCAACAATTTCCTGATTATCAATATAGAGATTATTTGTGTCAAGATATAATGTATTTCCTGTTTCATCACCGCACGATAAAGAATCAAGACCGTTTTCGTAATATACTCTAGTGACTTTGTATAACTCATTTTTTTCATATTCAGTTAATGTATCCGTATTGGCAAAAATTGTTTTTGCAATCGGTACAAACCCGATAGTTTTCTTTCCATTAGCAAATACGTTTGCTCCAAACAGCTCAGCTATCCACCCTAAGTAATTTCTTATAACAATTGTACTATCGTACCACGCAACTTCTTTCGATAAGATGTTAGAAGGTATATTGGTTCTGATAATAACAAGACCAGTTAGATTTTCTATTTCATCTAGCTGGTCTTTAATCGTTACAGGATATTCTAATTTTGTATCATAAGGAATATCCAATAAATGATTATCATCATATAATTTTAAACTTAGTGTCTTAGTGTATCTTTCAGGCTGATCATAAACTTTAAAATATCTTTTTGCTGATGTGTTTGTTTCCTGCACTTCCCAGTATTCATTGATATCTAAATTATCTAATATACCATCATAATTATCAAATTTTAGATCTATCTGAATTACAGGGGCATTACCAATTAAATAGCCTTCAGCAAATGAAACCGAACTTTTATAATTAAGTAATCTAGCAGTTACATCTATATTTCCGTATTTAATCAGCATAATTACACCTCTATCAACGCAAAAGAAAAAGACTTAGCTTTCAAACCGGTCTTTGTCTTTACATAATTATAACCTTTATTACCTGCATACATTGTTTTAGTTCCTCTTATTCCATGATCAGGAATATACAATTCAGTTGTAAACTGTACAGGTGTAACTGCATTTAATATACTCATCACATCTACAAAAGTGTTTAAATTCCAGGTTAATGTAACTTTTAACATATTAGAACGTATTCTGTTTCTTCTTAATATTCCTGTAGCTACGGGTCTAACGCTTTCTCCGTCAAGATCTTGAATATCAACTTTGATATCAGAAGGCGTGGGCAGTGCTACACCGTTAATTTTTATTAAAGCTTCATCAGCCATTTACCACACCTCCTAATAATCAAATACTGGCTTACCAGTTTGTACTTCATATTCTTTAATATTATCAATTATCATTTTAGTTAATATTTTACCATTTTCTAAAACTAAATTTATAACATATGTTCCACCAGTATCTCCTCCTAACGGTAATCTTTCTGCTAGTTTTTGCGCAATTAAATCTAATCCTTGTGTATTACGTTTTAATGGGATTACTGCCTCTGTTCCGGCTTCTCCAAACACACCTAAAGTTGCACGATTAACAACACCACCTTGCGCTAAGTATTGCATTTTAGGAACATTAACCTTAAATTCTTTACCACCAATAAATGGAACCCAATCTGGTACTTCAAATCCAATTTTATTTATTCCATCAATTGCTCCATTAATTATAGCAATTACTGCATTTATTGGCGCTTTCACAAGTCCAGCAAGCATATCAAAAATACCTTTAAAGATATCTTTCACACCTTCCCAGGCTTGTCGCCAATTTCCTGTAAATACACCTGTAACAAAATTGATTACTCCATTAAAAATTCCTTTTGCACTTTCCCATACAGTATTTATTGTTTTGAAAAGCGCATTTAAAGGTTCTCCTAAACTTCCTAAAACCCTTGTCCAATCTGTTGCAAAAACACTATCTAAGAAATTACTAAATCCGCTAAAGATTTTTTTAATTCCTTCCCAAGCTTTTTCTAAATCAAGTGTAAATATACCAACGAAAAAATCAATCAAGCCTTGAAATATCTCTTCAATCGAAGGAATTAATTCTTCTATTAATTTGCCCCAGTTTTTAAATGAATCACAAAATACGCCTACAATAAAATCTGCTAATGGTGAAAGTATATTATCCCATAACCATTGCAATGCAGCAAAAATCATTTCAATCACAGGTTTCCAGCTATTCCATATATCAATAACTCCTCTTAATGCAATCGCTAATATATCGACTAAAAATTTTGCCAAAGGAGATAAAATATCATTCCAAAACGACAAAACTATTGTAAATAATCCTTCAACACCTTTTAAAAACACATCAGTAATCAGTGCTCCTATAGGAATTAAAATAGTTGAAAAAACGTCTGTCAAAAATGAAAACAGTGGCTGAAGCACAGTATTCCAAAGAGAGTTCAGAATTTCAAAAAGACTACTTAGTGCTGTATTAACAATATTTCTAAATGTTTCAGAAGTCTGATACAAATAAACAAGTGCTGCAGTTACTATACCTATTGCTGCAGAAACAGCAATCACAGGACCTAACGTCGAACCAAATAACGCACTTAAAAAACTTACAGGTCCAGTTGCCTCTGAAAATGCTAACCCTAAAAGTCCAACAATAGTTTTTAGTTCTTTGATTGGAGCTATTAGTGTACCCCAGTTTTTTATAATCCCAAAAGATACTAATCCTGCTAAAATTCCAGCTAATAAACTTGTTATGATAGGTTTATTTGCTTTTAAAAAATCTCTAAATTTATTAATATAACCCATCACTTTATCAACACTGGCTTCAATTCCACTTGTATCCGGCTCTTTAAATGCATTGTCCCAATCTATTGGATCAATAGGATAACCTCCACTGGTATTTCCTGTACCGGTATTTTCTGCTGTATCAGTTGCCGTTGTATTGATTGTATTTAATTCATCAAATCCTGCTAAAGACCCCAGAGCTTTTGCTGTTTTCTTTGCTTGCCCTTCGGTTCCTTTTAAAGCATTATTTAATCCTCCTGTAGATGCTGTTGCATTTTTAGCAGCATTATCAGCAGCTTTAAATCCACTTGCCGCTTGCTGTCCTTCACTTTTCTTTCCAAACAGCCGTCCAAATACAGCGCTTATTACATTTGCAAATGTAATAAGTTTACCAATGATCATATTCAAAAATTTAACTACGGGAGTTAATGCAGCAATCAAACCATTACCAATTATTCCTAAAAGTTGTTTAAAACGCTCCTGAAGAATACGAATTTGATTTGCCCAACTATTACTTGTTCTTGCAAAATCACCTTGAACAAAAGCTAACCTGTCTAAAACAAAGTTGTACCGTAAAGTTGTTTGCTCTGCCTGATTCATATCACTAATATTTTTATTAATACCTTGTGATAAAGCATAAGCTTGAAGATTTGTTTGAGTCATTACAACACCGAGTTCTTTTAGTGTTTCAGTTTCTCCTGTAAATACCGACTTTAAACGCACATCAGCTAATTCCTGTGAAATATTATAAAATGAAGCAACATCACCAGTTAGCCCCGCTAAAGTTACCGCCATATCACTTGCTGCACTTTCACTTATTCCTGCACTTTTTGCCATTGTCATATACGTACCAGTTGTTTTCTTAGCACTTAGTTCGCTCATCCCAAACGCTTCTAGTGCAGACTTAGAAAATTGCTCAGCTTTCCAAGCCATGGAGCCAAATGCCACATCAACAACATTTTGAACTTCCTGTATATTACTTGCTACCTGTGTAGCCTGTTTCCCTAAACTTAATAAACCTGCACCAATCGCTAATCCAGCAAGTGTATTTTTAACACCTGAAAAAGCGGATTTTATTCTTGAAGTTTGAGCTGTAACAGAATCGGTTGCAGATTTAACTTGAGATTGGACTTTTTTTAGTTCGTCTCTAAACTGTTTTGTTTCTGCTGCAATTATTACTTTTAATTCTTCAACTGTCTTCAGCCATCAACTCCAATCTTAAGGTTATATCTTTGCGCAAATTCTCTTCTCTTTTCTTTAAATTTTTCAAATTCATCTATCTCTTTTTGCTTTTCATACAACTTCTTTTCATCTTCAAAAACTCCAGGATAATAATCCCATAATTGTTTGATTTCAATTTCTGAATCTTTTTCTGAAAACAAAGCTCCGATTCCTTGTATTATCTGCTGTGCTAATATTGCATTATCAACAGCACGCTGCTTTTGTTTCAGTTTTTCTCTTCTGCGATAAGAACTGATTAAATCATATATTTCATCCAAACATGAGTTCCAAAAAATAAAAGGACTTATCCCACAATCAATTGCATTTGGATAAATTTCTATTATCAAATCAGTAATATTTTTTACAACTGTTCTCTCGCAGTTTCCAGTTTCTCGTCCATTGTCTCCGTCATCGATCCAGAGAAAAAACCCGAAGCTTGATAAATAGGCATGAATACATTTGTTAAAAATTCCGTCTGCGAACCTCCCTCATCAATGTATTTTTCAAATAATTCTTCTACTTCTCTATATTTTATCCCATGATGAAATTTTTGCATTGCAGCATGTGTAACAGTTAACATGATTTTTAGCGCTGGTACACCATCTAAAATATTCACTAGATTTAATACAAATTTTATATTTAATTTTAGATTATCCGCATAAACACTACACTTTTAAACATTTTGAGGTATAGGAAATACTCATTTTACCACAGATTTAC
>JAGZCC010000046.1 GCA_018369555.1 Thomasclavelia spiroformis | reverse complement strand
ATATTTGCCTTCATCAGGAATATCAACCTTGTTACCATTAACATACATTTCTATTTCTTTATCAAATTTAAATGTTAATCCATATTCCTTTAAATAGTTTGAAAAACTATTTTCTTCTGTTAATAATTCTAACAGACTTAATCCATCATTATCAGTATCTTTTAATCTTCTAGATATACTATAGAAAGGCACTTTATCAATATTTCCTGTAAAATTTCTTTTTACAATATTGAAATAGCATTCATATAAATCATCAATATATAGTATTTGATGATCTTGTTGGAACATATAGAAAGCTGAATCTATAATATCTAAAATTACTTGTTCATTTAATTTTAATTCGTTACATAACGAGTTTAGAATACTTTGGTATAATGTTGCATTTAATTGCATTGTTTCACCTCCGATTAAATTATTTTAAACGTGTTTTATAACACTAATCCCCTTTCAGTCATAACTGATACAATATGATTCACATATTGATTACACAGTTCATCTGTTGATGCTTCAACCATGACTCTAATAACTAGTTCTGTTCCCGATTCTCTTACAATGACTCTTCCTTCTTCACGTAAAAGTTCCTCTACTTCTTTAACAACTGCTTCATCTTCTCTCGCAGCTTTTTTGTTTTCAACTCTTACATTCTTTGTAAGTTGAGGATAGATAGTTACTGGTTCTGTTAATTGAGCTAAAGTTTGTTTACTTTCAATGATTGCTTCCATGATTTTTAAAGACGTTAAGATACCATCTCCTGTTGTCGCATGTTTAGAGAAGATAATATGTCCTGATTCTTCTCCACCTAGACAATGATTATTTTCTACCATGTTTTCATTAACATATTTATCCCCTAATGCAGTTTTTACATAATCAATATTTGTTTTATCTAATGCTTTATATAAACCAAGATTACTCATGATTGTTGTAACAATGGTATTGTTACTTAATTCATAATGATTTTTTAAGTATTTATCACATACATATAAGATTAAATCTCCATTAACAACTCTACCAAATTCATCAACAGCAATACATCTATCAGCATCACCATCATAAGCAAGGCCAATATCTAAACCTTTTTCTTTTACAAATTGTGATAAGACATCAATATATGTTGAACCACAATTTGTATTAATATTGATTCCATCAGGATCATTATTAATAACATACGTCGTTGCGCCTAAAGAATCAAAGACACTTTTTGCAATAGCACCCTAGCTCCATTAGTACAATCTAAACCAACACGTATATTTTTAAATGCACGTGTTGGAATAAACATAAGATAACCAATATATCTATTTCTCCCTACTGAATAATCACTTGCACATCCAATTGTATCTTTTCTAGCAAGTGGTAATTCATCAATAAGACCATCAATATAATCTTCGATCTTTTTTTCTACTTCATTATTCATCTTATGACCTTTATTATCTAAGATTTTAATTCCATTATCATAGAAAGGATTATGAGATGCACTAATCATGATTCCACAATCAAATTCATCAGTTCTTACGATGTAAGCAACTGATGGAGTTGTTGTGACATGCATTAAAAAGGCATCTGCTCCTGATGCCGTTAAACCAGATACTAAAGCATATTCAAACATATATGAACTTCTTCTTGTATCTTTTCCTATTACAACTCTTGCTTTATGATTTTGAGAGAAATATCATCCTAGGTATCTTCCTACTTTATAAGCATGTTCTACAGTTAAATCTATATTAGCCTCTCCTCTGAAGCCATCTGTTCCAAAGTATTTTGTCATTATAATCTCTCCTGTTAATTTTTTCTCCAAACCATCTTATCAACTACACCGGTATAAGATTGAATAATCTTAACTACTTTAGTAGATACTATTTCATCTGTATAATTTGGTACTGGAATACCATTATCATTATTATTTACCATATCTATAGCTGTGGTTACTGATTGCAATAAAGATTTTTCATCAATACCTGCTAAGATAAAACAAGCTTTATCTAATGCTTCTGGTCTTTCTGTAGATGTTCTAATACA
Organism: Thomasclavelia spiroformis; assembly: GCA_018369555.1. Taxonomy (GTDB): domain Bacteria; phylum Bacillota_I; class Bacilli_A; order Erysipelotrichales; family Coprobacillaceae; genus Thomasclavelia; species Thomasclavelia spiroformis_A. Next base: position 15,363 of record JAGZCC010000046.1, on the reverse strand, counting down.
TACTGCAGGGAATGGATTCCCTACTGATGTAAAAAATGACGATTCTTCTGGAAGTGTTCCACTATCAGATACTACACAAAATGCATTCATTTGAAGATTATTATAATCATGGAATCCTAATGGTTCGTGCATAAATACTCTAGAATCTAATTTGAATCCTGTGGATTCTAATCTTTTTCTAGATCTAGGATGACACGAATATAGAATAGGCATATCATATTTTTCTGCTAGTTTATTAATAGCGGTAAATAGTGATAAGAAGTTCTTTTCTGTATCAATATTTTCTTCTCTATGGGCACTCAATAACATATATCCTTTTGGTTTAAGGTTTAGTTTTTCTAAAATGTTACTAGCTTTAATATCTTCAAAATTATTATGTAATACTTCTGCCATAGGTGAACCTGTTACATATGTTCTTTCTTTAGGAAGACCACATTCTGCTAGATATCTTCTTGCATGTTCACTATACGCTAAGTTTACATCAGAAATAATATCTACGATTCTTCTATTAGTTTCTTCAGGCAAGCATTCATCTTTACATCTATTACCTGCTTCCATATGGAAGATAGGAATATGTAATCTTTTAGCACTAATAGCACTTAAACAACTATTAGTATCTCCTAAAATTAATAATGCATCAGGTTTGATTTGATTCATTAGTTTATATGAACAGTTAATGATATTACCAACTGTAGCACCTAAATCATCACCTACTGCATCCATATATACTTCTGGATCTTTTAATTTTAAGTCATGGAAAAATACTCCATTTAAGTTGTAGTCATAGTTTTGACCAGTGTGTGCTAACACACAATCAAAATATTGTCTACATTTATTGATTGTTGCGGCAAGACGAATGATTTCAGGTCTTGTACCTACAATGATCAATAATTTAAGTTTTCCATTATCTTGGAACTTTACATCACTATAATCTGTTTTAATTTCCATTCTACTTATACCTCCTCGAAGAATGTATCTGGATGATTTGGATCAAAGGCTTCATTAGCCCACATAACAGTAACTAAATCTTGGGTATCTGATAGATTAATAATGTTATGAGTATATCCTGGTAACATATGAATAGCTTGAATGTTATCTCCTGATACTTCAAACTCTATTACTTCATTACTATCTATTCTTCTTTCTTGTATTAGAGCTTTACCTGATACAACAATAAAGAATTCCCATTTACTATGATGCCAATGTTGTCCTTTAGTAATTCCTGGTTTTGATATATTAACAGAGAACTGTCCGCAGTTTTCCGTTTTTAATAATTCAGTAAAACTTCCTCTATCATCTTTATTCATTTTTAAATCAAAGATAGTTTTTTCTTTAGATAAATATGACAGATAAGTTGAATATAGTTTTTTAGCAAAACTATTATTTGGTATTTCTGGCATTACTAATGTATTAGGTTGATTTTTAAAAGATTCTAATAAATCAACAATCTCACCTAATGTAGCTTTATGTGTTGTTGGAACATAACAATACTTACCAGTATTGTTATCAACAATATTTAAACCATCATAGTTACAATGATGTTCATCATTAGTTAATGCACTTAGCATTTCTTCAACTAAATCATCAATATATAATAACTCTAATTCAGTACTTCTATCATTAACTTGAATATCTAAATCATTAGCAATGTTGTTACAAAATGTAGCAACAGCACTATTGTAATTAGGTCTACACCATTTACCAAATAGATTAGGGAGTCTATAAACTAATACTTTAGAACCAGTTTCTTTAGAATAATCAAAGAATAATTCTTCTCCAGCCAGTTTACTTTTTCCGTAATCACTTGTTCCATATCTACCTATTAAAGTAGCTTGAATTGATGAAGATAACATAATAGGACAAGTATTATTATGTTTCTTCAATGTATCTAATAATGTAGATGCAAAGCCAAAGTTACCTTGCATAAATTCACCATTATCTTTAGGTCTGTTTACTCCTGCAAGATTGAAGACAAAGTCACAATCTTTGCAGTATGTATCTAATAATGATGGATCAGTATCAATATCATATTCATAGACTTCTTCAACAAAAAAAGATCTCGTACGATCCTTTCCATCTCTTATATTCTTTAATGAAGCCACTAGGTTTTTACCAACAAAACCATTTGATCCTGTAACTAGTACTTTCATTATTTTTCATTCTCCCATGCAGCAACTTCTTCTTGTACTAATGGTACTTCCATTAGTTTATTCATAACTGACTCTACATCCATTAAATGTGTATTATTAGAGTTGAATTGAGTAAGTGTAGATTCTTCAATACCTTCATTGAAGTACTTATCATAATTTAGATCACGTTTATCTGCAGGTACTCTATAGAAGTCACCTAAATCCACTGCATTAGCACATTCTTCATCAGTAAGTAATGTTTCATACATCTTTTCACCATGTCTGATACCAATAACTTTAACTTTATTATCAGCTTTCATTAATCTTCTAACAGCGTCAGTTAGTACACCAATTGTACAAGCAGGCGCTTTTTGCACAAAGATATCTCCTGATTGTCCATTTTCAAAAGCAAATAATACTAAGTCTACGGCTTCTTCTAATGTCATTACGAAGCGAGTCATATCTGGACTAGTAACAGTTAAGTCATTACCAGCTTTTATTTGGTTAATAAAAAGAGGTACCACTGAACCTCTTGAAGCTAATACATTACCATATCTTGTACACATAATACTTGTTTTTTCTGGTTCTACTGTTCTAGATTTAGCTACAATTACTTTTTCCATCATAGCTTTACTAGTACCCATTGCGTTTACTGGATAAGCAGCTTTATCTGTTGATAAACATACTATTCTTTTAACTCCTGCTTCAATAGCAGCAGTTAATACATTTTCAGTACCTAATACATTAGTTTTAACTGCTTCTATTGGAAAAAATTCACAACTAGGTACTTGTTTTAATGCAGCAGCATGGTAGACATAATCTACACCATGCATAGCATTTTTAATACTTTGGATGTCTCTTACATCTCCAATATAAAACTTTAGCTTATTAAAAACATCAGGATATTTAGCCTGATATTCATGTCTCATATTATCTTGTTTTAATTCATCTCTACTAAATACTCTTATTTCTTTTATATCTGTATTTAAAAAGCGATTTAGCACCGCATTTCCAAAACTACCAGTTCCACCAGTAATTAACAAAGTTTTATCTTTAAATTGTGTCATATTTTATCTCCTCTTTCTATCTCTCTTTTTTCGAATTAAGTACATAAATTTTGATAAATAATACTGTAAAAAATATAATTTGTGATAATAAAAAAAGAGTGGTACTCGTATATGAATTTTACATATCGATAACTCTTTTAGTAATTTTAAATAATACAAGTTTTCTTCTACTGATTTCATTTCACAAGAAAAATTTTTCAATGACATTCTATTTGCACAATATTCATTTGCCAACTCTAAACTTGATAAAACAGTTATATAATGATTTTTTAGAATAAAATTATCTTCAAATAGTTCAACTAGCTTATTTTCTTTTATTTCTGCCGTGTTCAAAGTATCTAACAATCTACCTTTTTTATATCTCGTATTTACTGAATTGATATTAAGTTGAACATTATACAAACAATCATGTATACAAGAAATCTCAATTCCTTTAAATAAGTTCATATAGTTAAACAATTCATCTTCCGAATAAACCATTGATTCGCAAAACAATTCTTTTAGATAACTTCGTCTATATAATTTATTGCATGGTGAATTGATTAAAGATTCAATTTTAATAAAATCATTGTAATTCAATGATTTATTAATATAGTAATCATCACCTGGATTAGGTTTTCTTAGTAATTTATCTTGCTTGTATATATTAAACCCAAACAAACAAAATGATGCATTACTATGTATTAATGATTTTGTTGTGACTTCAAGAGCATTCTTTTCCAAATAATCATCACTATCTAAAAACAATACATATTCACCTCTAGCATTTTGTAACCCTAAATTACGTGCACTTGATTGTCCTCCATTTGTCTTATTATAAACCATAACTCTATCGTCTAATTTCACATACTTATCTAAAACTTTATCAGTTCCATCTGTGCTCCCATCATTAACCACTATAATTTCAATGTTTTTATATGTTTGATTTACTGCGCTTAAAATACATTTTTCTATAGTATTCACGCCATTGTAAACTGGTATTATTATTGTTACAAGTGATGCCACTTTTGATTCCCCCTTTAATTTTTATTACTCAATTTTCCTTTTATATATCTAAAGGTATTCTTAAAGATATATGTTTTATAAAAAATAATTAAAAAATAAAACAACAGACTAATAGAATATACTATTAGCTTAACAAAAAGTCCTAATATACCCTCTATTCTAATAAACAATGAAATTATATATATATATACTGTTCCAAAAAAAGCAATCATGAAATAAATGAAAAGAGTTTGAAAATAATAAATAGGACACTTACCAAATCCTTTTTTGAATACAAAATAAGCATCAGAAACATTGTATGTTAACATTCTTGAAATAGAAGTGGCAAAAAATATACCAGATAAACCAAATAATTTTGCTAACACAATTGATAAAAAAATATTTATAAACGCTGCTATTATTGGAAAATTTTGAGTTTCTTTAAAAAGTCCCATTGTAGTTCTATACGATGACGGAATAGTATTTATTAATAAAGTAAAAAAAGATAATACTAAAGATATTACCACTAGTGGATTCAATAAATAATCTCTTCCCAACCAAACTGAAATAAAAGGATTAACCAAAAATAGGAGCATAATAGAACAATACGAAAAAACAATGAAAGATAAGAAAAACAAAATATTAAACATTTTATAATTATCTTCCTTACTTACTGATAAATTGTAATTTCCAATTGTAGCTATCAATCCGTTACACGCTTTAGATAATACTGCATTCAAGGAATTAATAATCAAAGTATAATTTGAACAAAATCCAATTAATGAAACATCTAATATATTAGCAATTATAATATTATCTGTTCCATTAAGTATAACCGAACCTATTTGATAACGAAAAATAGATTGAATATTGGAAAAAATATTCTTTTGTTCTGCTTTTGTCACGCTATTTTTGTTTACTGATTTCAACCATGGATACCATTTATAAGTTAAGCGAGTTATAACAATATTACTGCTTAATGTTGTTAAAATAGATATAATTAGATAAAGAATATAATTATTTGTAAAATATAGAACTATAATTTGTAAGATTACTTTAAAAAGATTTACTCCTTGTTGAATTATTAAAGTAACATAATTTCTTTGGTTTGCCATTAAATATAAACCAGAATAACCAAAAACATATGATACAGCAGAATTAATCAAAAATAGAATATATATTAAACTTATACTTTCATTAATTGATGACAACTTTGAAAAATCTACAAAAATACCTAAAAATGGCATTATCAATAAACCAAGAACAATAATTACAATCGGGACAATTGTATATGCTTTAAAAAATAAATTCATTATTCGCCCAATTTGTTCTTTATCATCATTTGCAATAGGCTTATATAAACTATAAACAATTGCTGATCCTATTCCCAATTCAGAAAAAGATAAAATTGTAAGAACATTAGCAAATAATCCATCGCAAGACAAATAATCATTACCCAACATTTTTACAAATATAGTTCTACTAAAAAAAGATAAAAATAATGTCAATATTTGCATTAATGCACCAATACTTGCATTTTTAATTGCATAATTAAATCTCTTATTTTCCATTATTCAATAACATCCTTTTGATATTTATATATCTCTCTCAAATAACTAATAGATTTATTCTTTTCATTTTTCAATATTTCTCTTGCTTCAGAATAATCAATATTTTCATTCATTAATGTATCATTATTATCATTAATAACCAAACTTTGTAAATTTAATAAGTCTAACAAATCTCTAATACGTGAATTAACACGTGTATTCTTATTTAAATAGAAAGGATAGAACTCTTTTTCAAAATTTATAGAAAAAGCTATTCCATGAAAAGAATTAGTTACAATACTATTTGCATTAGCAAACAATCGAAGCCATTGTTCAGGTGAGACATTTCTTAAACTAAGCATACCTTTTGGTCTAAACAATCTATCATTTATGTATATTACCTTTAATTTCTTTCTTTTAGCTATTTTTTTCGCGAATTTAAGCATATTCTTATCTTCAGATAATGCATACAAAAGTAAATATGGTGTATCTGCATTTGAAGGCAAGTCTGCCATTAGTTTTTCCCAATCAGATTTATCCAATAATAATGTAGGATCTATATTTGTAGAACACTCAATACCACACACTCGTTTTATTTCGTTTGCACCAGTAATTTCACGAATTGAAATCCTACAAAAAGAGTTTAAATAATCTTTATAATAGTTTTCTAATTCAACAGGAATATTTTCTAAACCTACACTAGCCGCATATGAAAACTTCATGTTTTTGTCACTTACAAATGATAAAAAATAGTTACCATCAAATCCACTACAATATGGATTAAAAACTTGATCACTCCCTGTTATAAAATAATCATATAAATCATTTAAACTGCTCAAATCTTTTTTTGTTGACACTTCTGATGTCATTTCTAAATTATTAGACAAAAAAGACTCAAATCCCTTAAAATTAAATCTAATATAGCCATTGTTAAATAATATATGATACATCATTCTTGGAGAAATTAATTCTGAAAATTTCTTTTTTTCATAAGTTTTACTTAAACTTTTTGATTTATAGTTAATTATATCCGCTTTGACACCAACTTGTGTTTTTAATACATTTTGTAGTGCATACATTTGTAATACAGCACCAAAATTAATAGCCTGATTAAATGTTATAATTGCCGTTTTTCTTTCTAAATTTTTCATTTTATTCTCCTAACTAAACCTATTGAACACATCAATAAACTTTTTACTATATTCATCAATATTAAATCTATTTATATACTGTTGAGACAGTTTCTTTTCATAATTATATAAATCCTTATTTAATGAAATCTCATTAATCATATTTGCTAAACTATTTATAAAATTATCGTCTATATTTATTTTCAAACTAGATTGTGGGTGAACAAATTCAGATATTCCTCCAACATTTGAAATAATTATAGGTAGTCCTGCAGCTTGCGCTTCTAAAGCTACTAAACCAGCAGCTTCTTGATAAATTGAAGGCATTATAGCTACATCTGCAATTTTATAATATTCACCAATATTTTTATGGTCAACATAACCAGTAAACTGGATTTGATTTCCCAGCTCTTTGGCTTCTCTCATTAAATCGTCAACATATTTTGTTTTTTTATTTGAACTAAACCAACTAGAACCAATTATCAATAATTTTGATTTTGATTTTGATATTTTAAGTGCTTTTATCAACTCAAGCACTCCTTTTCCCGGTTCTAATCTTCCACAATAAACAAAAACGAATTCATCATTTATTTTGTTAACTTCCCTAAATTTGTCTCTCATTTTTGTATTGCAAGAAGAAATGTCACTTATTTTAATACAATTTTTAATTGTAATGATTTTATTCGCTTCATATGGATTTATACTACTCAATACTTTTTTTGTATAATCGCTATTTGCAATGAGAAAATCACATTTTTTAATTACGCTTTTTGCACCAAAAATCTCATTTGTTAATGTCATAACAGTATGAATGTGTAAACCTATCTTTCCTTTATATATTCTACGAAGGCAACATACTTGATCCTTATTGCCCTCCAAAATTATTATGTCGTAATTATTTAATTCCGTAGACATAGCAATTCTAAGAGGAAAAAAATCTGGGATTGGGAATTTCTTCCTACTGCATTGTCTTATGAACCAAAAAAAATAAAATACTATTTTTTCAATCTTATTCTCTTTTTTAAAGTAATAATTAACATTTTTTCCATCAATTTTCTCTCCTTCACAGTGGGAATACACATCAATACTATAGTTATCATTATCTACAATTAATTTGTCATTTAACAAATTTGTAATCAAAGTCTCTGTAGCTCCGCCTTTATATGCAGGAATAGGAAGTTTTGATGCAGCAATAATCATTATTCTTTTTTTACTCATTAGATAGAACCTTCCTTTTCGTAACTTTATAATTATTTATAAGTGAAAATAATATGAAAACTATCATCAAATAATAACTCGCCTGAAAATAGCAACTTGAGAAGAAGAATATTATTAAAAGTTCGCAGATAACCATTAAAAAAAGTTTTGAATACTTAAATTCCAATTTTTTCATTTTAAAATAAGATTTAATCCAATAAAAAATTGTAGATATAAATCCACAAAAACCTAAAATTCCAAAATCAAAAAGCAATTCCAAATAATCATTATGAGCTGATAGTCCTGTAATATTTGCAACTGCATTATATCCGTGCCCAAATATCATTTGAACTATGTTTGAATTTTTAAACATATTAATGACATTTTTCCATATTTCTGTACGACCATTACCACCATCCAAGATATTACTCTTAACATACATTTCAACGACATCAATATTTAAAAATCTCTTTATCATAAATATTGCAATAACAAAAAAAAGTAAAATAAAGAAAGGCATAATTATTCTTTTTAATGAACTATCTTTCATATGGTAATAGTATTCAATTAATAAAACTGATATTAATATTATTAAAGCTGTAGATTTCATTGATATAACAACGACAATAGTAATCAAAATTACTGTTATTAATTTTAAAAGCGATTTTGGAAAACAAAGAATCAATGGAAATGACAACAAAAAATAATAAATAGAATTAATACCTGTTGGATCATGCGCATAACTTCCAGTAATTACGAAAGAATAGTATAAAAAAAGCATAATCCAAACTCCTATATAAATGATTGCTCTTAATCTCTTATCATCCAAAGAAAAATAAACGGTGCATCCAAGCAGTCCTAAAACTAAAGGCATAATAATATTAGAAAATTCAGTTATATTACTAATTCCGTAAATGCTACTTATAAAAACAATGTATAAATATAAAACTATATATTTTAGAATAGTAATATCGATTTTTTTTTGTGATATAAAGTGTTTAATCATCAAAACTAGTAAGATAATAAAATCGAATTCTCTAAGTATTATACTTTGGTTAATATTTACCATTCCAAACGCTCTAAACATTGTATTAATAAACTCAAAAATCACTAATGCAATTATAGTTATATCGTTGGAATTTCTTTTATTCATAATTTCTTTATTTTTTTTCAATTTAATAATCAAATCGATCACCCTTTATCTTTCATAGTTTTTTATATAAATCGATATATTCATCATATAAAATATTTTCATCAAAATGATGAGCACGTTCGATGCATTTTTCAGCAGAGAAATCGTTAGATTCGCAGACTCTTACTATTGAATCAATTAAATCGTCAATATCATTTTTTTTCACTACAATACCAGTATTTTCATCTATACATTCTGGACTTCCTCCGGTATCAAAAGTAACAACAGGTGTACCACATGCCAATGACTCGATATTTACCATACCAAAAACTTCGTCACGTGTTGGATTTACAAATACATCTGCAGAACTATATAAATGTGCTAATTCTTCCTGATTGTGAGTATGTTTGATACAATCAATGTTAGCAGGTAATTTTTTTTCAACTTTATGATTTGTACCAACTAGTACTATTTTATATTTTTTTGATAAATATTTACTTAAAGATATAAAAACATCTATTCCCTTTCTGTTATCCCACAAATCAGCGACCCCTAAAATAACAAATTGATTTTTTGAATGATATTTAGTAAATAAATCATTACTTTTTTTATTAAATACTTTCAAATTAATTCCATTGTTAATAACATAAATATTATGATTTTTCCAAATAGATTCTTTAATTTCATTTGCAAGCCATTTTGAAGGAGCGATTATATTACAATCTAACATATCTGAAATATTTTTCTTTTTTTGCCAGTTGTTATTTGCATTATCAATGAACCAACTATATTTTAATCTGTGTTTACATCCATTACACCCTGTTTTCCATTTTTCACATCTAAACATGTCATAATACATACAATATCCTGTGAAAAGCCAACAATCATGAAATGTCCAACACACTTTAAAATCTTGCTTTGATAAATAAGTTGTTAGCATTTCTAAATTACAGTTTTGTGCATGTAAATTATGTAAATGAACTATATCAGGAGATATTTTTTCAATCTCATTAATCAAATTCTTCGTAACTTTGATATTATTAAATCCATTATTTCCCTTTATTTTTGATATAAGTGATTGTAGATAAACATATTTTTTATTAATTCCATAATTTATTCCTAAATTATAATCACTATTATATTGTGTATATAATATATAATTTTCAATTTGATTATCTACCAATCTTTCACTAATGGATTGGCAAATCTTTCCTGTACTGCCTTTACCACAGTATGGATTTATTTGAACGACCTTCATATCTATTTTCCTTTCTTTGAATTATTAATTACCTTTGATAACTCATCAGTAAATTTAGAGTAAGCCAATGGATTTTCTGATTTAATAACTGATTTCATATCATTTATGCTTTCTTTGTTAACAGATTCAACTTCTTTCAATAGTAATTTAACATCCTCATATTCACATGACTTCGAGACAAAACCATAATTTGTATTTATATATTCTTTTATATTACTTGACGGTGTTACTATTACCGGGGTTCCACAGTTAAAAGATTCAGCTAATTTAGTTGGAAATCCTGCGCGCGACAAAAGAGTATCTTCTCGGATAATAGTAGAAAAATCACATTTTGAAACTAGTGACAAACATTTATCATGAGAAATTTTCCCCAAAAAAACAATTGAAGAATCTATATTGTCATATATGAACAAATCAGTTCTATATTTAAGTAACGTCTCTTTGTCTATCCCCGCAATATAGAATTTAAATTTATTTCCATTATATTTATTTAAAGAGCAAATTATACTAATTAACCAGTCAATTTTTTCTTTTTCACATTTATTTCCAGGGGCACCAACAAAACATAAATTTATCTTTTGATTATCAAAATCAATATCAAAATCCTGGTATATAAAGTTTTGTTTTAAAACTGCACCTGGTATTTCTACAATGTTATTACAGGTTTTACTATATTCATTAAATAAAAAACTACTAATAGTAATCATATTTTTAATATATTTTTTGTAGATTAATTTCATACGAATATTTGTATCTATATTCTTTATTATTCCTTTAATACTATGCTCTTTTGATTTTTCAAACCAATCAACCGAATCACCAATAATAGATATTTGTTTGTTTGAACAATAATTTACTAGTTTAATTAACCCTATAGAAAAATAATCCATTGCTATAATAGCTTCAATATTATTTTCGCCGTAATAATTAATTACTTTTTTTATCTCAGTAATACTCGTAATCATTCTTAACCATTGATAAGCATCTTTTGGATATGCTGTTTCAAACAATGTGTACTCATCTATAATTCTTTTTGTACTTATAATATCTTTTTTTTCTTCATTCAAGTTTTCATTCATACCAATTACAACCGGCTGAAAACCTAATTCTAATATCATTTTGCTAAACATAGCAGCACGATGAGCTGCAGCATTCTTGTCGGGCATAAATAATACTCCTAAATAAATGACTATTTTCATTGTAGTATCTCCATTTCAATTAAAGTTTACATTCATGTTTTGTAATGTTCCTTCTATTACATTAATTCAATGTTTTATATATTTCTTCAGTTTTATCTATACTTTTTTCCAAACTATATTTATCAGAAATCTTTTTATTATTAATACTACAAGAAGCTCGAAACTCACTATCATATTTCATTTTTTCTATAGCTTGTCTCATCTCTTTTATGTCTAATGGGTCATCTATACAACAACCTGTTATACCATCTTCGGTATAATCCCTAATTCCATTTACATATGATGAAATCAATGGTAATCCAGCTGCCATTCCTTCAAGAGGAGCTATTCCTAATCCTTCTCTCACACTTGGATGTACAAATACATCACTAGCTATACATAGTTCATTTATATCTGATCTTGGTCCCAACAATAGTATATTTTCTTCTAATCCATAATTTTTAATTTGTTTATTATAAGAGTCATATAACTCGCCTTTCCCTGCCAAAATATAAAATACATGTTTATCATTCATTTCAAACAATGCATCCAATACCACTTGTTGATTTTTTCTACTAGATAATTCTCCAACGGATAATAGAACAAAAGCATTATCAGGAATACCCAATTCTTTTCTTTTTCTATTTTTACTTATGTTGCAATTTATAAATTTTTTAGTATCTACTCCCACCCCGGGTATTTTTTCTAGTCTTTTCATTTTAAATTTATTTTTTGCAAGTAGATAATCTTCATTATTTATTGTTATTAGAACGTCAGTATATTTTGAAAAAAATTTTTCAATCGGATAAAAAATAATCCAACTTTTTTTTGGACCACCTTCAAAAAAATGGAATCCATGAGCTGTGTAAATCACTTTTAAATGTTTTTTTCTGCAAATTATTCTACCAATAACACCACCAATCGGCGAATGACAATGAACAAAAATGTAATCATTTTTGTTCACTAAATTCAAGACTTGCCAATATGCTTTAATATTTTTTTGCATATTTGTAATATTTCTAGCGAAGTCTATTTGAAAACATCTAATATTCATTGATGAGAGTTTACTTTTTAATTGTTCTATTTTTTCATCGCTACATGTACTTCCTTCTATGAAGTTACATGCAACATCTACTTCATATCCTAGTTTTTGTAATATTCTTATATTTGGCATATTAAATTGATCTATCATGGAAGCAACCGATGCCAATACCAGTACTCTTTTCATACTAATTTTCTCCCTCCGTCATCTCGATAGAATGTCTAAAATTATTAATTCTATAACCTTCTACATAATCACTAAGATTCATATCATAATAAGAGTCTCCAAAAGCTTTAGAAGCTAATCTACCGATTTTACCAGGAATATTTCCTAATAGTTTTATAAATAATGATGTACCAGGTAATAAAATTATTTTATGTCCTTTTATACTTGCTATCATTTGTACCATATCTGATGTATTTGTATATTCATCATTTTGCGGGAAGAACACACCTGATTCTTCATTATCAATCATTAACTTGATAAATTCACAAAGATTATCTATATGTAGCATTGATCTTTTATTATTGACAATTGGAAATACTGGCAATTTTGTTGCAAGTTTTACTAATTGTGGATAATTTCCTTTTGATCCTTTTCCATAAATCATTGGTGGTCTTACTACCACAACCTTGAATGAATCATCATTCATTTCTTGTAGTTTTAAATCAGCTTGTAATTTACTATCACCATAGAAGTTTTCTGCTTTAGGTTTAGTATCTTTTGTAATATGAGTGGTTCCACAACCACTATATACAATCATTGAAGACATAAAGATAAATTGTCTTACTTTTGCATTTTTTGCGATGTTTGCTACTTCTAAAGTTAAGTCAGTATTTACTTGATAATATTTTTGTTTTACTTCTTCAGAAACGTTTCCTACATCAGCATGAGCGATTCCAGCAACATGGAATACTGTATCGTATTTAGAAAAGTCAAATTCTTTCCAATTAGGATCCAACATATCTAAAGTATCAACTTCATATTCGTTATCAGAATTGTTTAACCATTTTTCTACCGATTCACCAATATAACTACTAGCACCAGTAATTAAGACTTTCTTTAATTGTAGATTTTTATCTTCTTTAGTTTGTTTAAGTTCTTTTTCATTAATAAAAATATCTTGTAATTGTACTTTTCTTTTTACATTGGTATAAGCAGTATATGCTGTATACCCTAATACTAATGAACCTAATAATAATCCTTTATGAAATTTATTCTCTTTTTTATTATTCTTAATATGTTTACAAACAAATCCTAAACCAGCAAGTCCTACTGCTCCTGCAGTTCCTACTACTGCAGCACCAATCTTAGCTTCTTTATTAATCTTTTCAGGATCTACTATTTGTGTATCAACAGTTTCTTCTAATTCACCAGTTCCACCTTCTACTACACCATCTCCTAATAGTACTGAACCAATAGTTGCTAAGAAACATTTGATATCCATCTTTAAGCCCATTTCATTAACATAATCACCATCAAACTTAGCTTTCACATCAATTTCTAATTCATCTCTACCATTAATTTGTGCCCAGCCAGTTAATCCTGGAGTTACATCATTCGCATGATATTTATCTCTCTCTGCAATCAAGTCATCTTGATTCCATAAAGCTGGTCTAGGACCTATGATGGACATCTTTCCTGTAAAGATATTAAAGATTTGTGGTAATTCATCTAAAGATGTTTTTCTTAATAATTTTCCTGTTTTAGTAATAAATTGATCTGGATCTTTTAACATATGAGTAGGCATATCACTAGGTGTGTCTGTTCTCATAGTTCTAAACTTATATATTTCAAATAGTTCTTTATCTTTGCCCACACGTTTTTGTTTAAAGAGTACTGGTCCTTTAGAATCTAGTTTTATAGCTAACGCTAATAATCCTAATACTGGACTTAGTACAACAATAGCTCCACCACTTAAAACAATATCTATTGTTCTTTTAAGGGGCAGATATTTTTTTTGTTTATCAGTAATCATATTTTCCCTCCCTGTTTTATTTCAATTAAAAAGATGATCAAATTATTGAGCCATCTTTAATATCAGTTTCTTCTTTTATGTCTGTACCAAAAGTAATCGTACATCCACTTCCTATTCTTGTGTTACTTCCTATGACTGACATTGGTCTAATGATAGAATTGCTATATATTAGACAGCCATCATTGATCATTGCATCATGATTAATAGTTGTATTTGCAGTAATAATACATCCCTTACCAATAGTTGCATTAGGTTCTATTACTGCATGAGGAAATATAATTGTTCCCTCATTAATAGAAGCATAATTTGATACAACACTTGAAGAGTGTTGTAGTATAGGCAATGAATAGCCTATTTCTTTAGCTTGTAAAAGCAGTTTGCTTCTAACACTGTTATTGCCAATAGCAATATGAATATGAGTATACTCGGGATAATAAGAACTCATTTCATCAATAGAACCAATGATTTTACAATCATTTATAACTTCATTAATATTTTGATCATCAAGAAAAGATATCTTATCAAAGATATTCATATCTCTAGCTATATCTAGACAACATCTCCCATGTCCGCCTGCTCCTATAATTAATAGATTCATTTTCACTCTCCCTAAAAAAAGCTTGGTTCTTCACCAAATTGTTTCTTATATTCTTCTTGCCAATCTTGTTCTTTGTTATTCTCTTTTGGATTTAAGTTTAAGATGATTTGATTGTTAAAA
>JAGZCC010000045.1 GCA_018369555.1 Thomasclavelia spiroformis | reverse complement strand
CTTATAATGAGGTTACATTGTAACATCTTTTTGATAATGACCCAATTGGGACATTATCAAATTGGATATATTAAGACATTATCATTTTTGAATCAGATAAAATGTCCATTTTATCATTAAAAATATTGACGTAATGTAAAAAAAAGTGTATAGTAAATAAGCAACAAATGATAGCAGCACATAGAGTTTTGAACCGGGCGTTTATAACTGATGTTTGTAAAGTAGCTAGCTGCAAAGTGAAATACTTAATATAAACACAATTCAAATAATCTATGCAATGTTATTGTTTTATGCAAATAAAACAATAAATGGAGGTAAAATTTAATGTCACGTTATACAGGACCACAATGGAAAATCTCTCGTCGTTTAGGATTTTCAACTTTAGAAAATGGAAAAGAATTAAATAAAAGACCATATGCTCCAGGGCAACATGGTCAAAAAAGAAAAAAACCAACTGAATATGGATTACAATTAGCAGAAAAGCAAAAAGTAAGACATATGTATGGAGTTAATGAAAAACAATTCCATAATACATTTAAACGCGCAGGTAAAATGAGCGGTATTCATGGTTATAACTTTTTCTGTTTATTAGAACAAAGATTAGATAATGTTGTTTACAGATTAGGATTTGCACCTACAAGAAGAGCTGCAAGACAATTAGTAAACCATGGTCATTTCTTAGTAAATGGAGTTAAAACTGATATCCCATCTTACACAGTAAAAGTTGGAGATGTTGTTGAAGTTAAAGAAAAATCTAAAAATTTAGCTATCATCAAAGCTTCATTAGAAAATAGAGTACATACTCCTGCTTTCGTTGAAGTTGATGAAACTAAAATGTCTGGAAAATTTACTCGTTTACCAGAAAGATCTGAATTAAATCAAGAAATCAATGAATCATTAATCGTTGAATATTACAACCGTAAAGGGTAATAATTTAAAGAAAAAAAGGTATATCATAACTATATTGCAGCTATGTTATACCTTTTTCTTTGTTTAGAAAATATTTTAATTTAAAAAACTATATAAATAGAACTTTTTTTTTGGTATAATTAAGTAAATGTGGAGGTAAGTATGACAGATAGTAAAATTTGTATTGCTTTAGATTTTAAAAATAAAGTAGAAGTAAAAAAATTTTTAGAAAAATTTAAAGATGAAAAATTGTATGTAAAAGTGGGAATGGAACTTTTCTATGGTGAAGGAATCGAAATGGTTAAGATGATTAAAGAAATGGGACATAATATTTTCTTGGATTTAAAACTACATGATATTCCAAATACAGTAAAAAGTGCAATGAAACAATTAGCTAAATTAGATGTAGACATGGTTAATGTACATGCTTCAGGTGGTAAAGCAATGATGAAAGCAGCAATTGAAGGTTTAGAAGAAGGAAAAATTGGAAATGAGCGCCCAAAATGTATAGCAGTTACTTGTTTAACATCACTTGATCAAGAAGTGTTAAATGATGAATTATTAATTGAAAAGCCATTAGAAGACGTTGTTTTAAAATGGGCAAATAATGCTAAAGAAGCTGGCTTGGATGGAGTTGTTTGTTCACCGTTAGAATCTAAAATTATCCATGATAATTTAGGTACTGATTTTTTGACAGTAACACCAGGAATTCGTTTAGCTAGTGATAGTGTTAATGATCAAAAGCGTGTTACAACACCAGCTATGGCTCGTGAACTAACATCAAGTTATATCGTTGTAGGAAGAACAATTACTGCTAGTGACGATCCGTATACAACATATAGAAAAGTATATCAAGATTTTCAAGGTTAAAGGAGAAAAACGATGAAGAAATTAATTGCAAAAGATTTATTAGATATTAAAGCGGTTTTTTTACGACCAAATGAACCATTTACATGGGCAAGTGGGATTAAATCGCCTATTTATTGTGATAACCGTTTAACATTATCGTATCCAAATGTTCGTAAAGATATTGAAAATGGTTTAGCAAAATTGGTTAAAGAAAATTTTCCAGATGCTAATTGCTTAATGGGGACAGCTACTGCTGGAATTGCTCATGCAGCATTAGTAGCAGATATATTAGATTTACCAATGGGATATGTTCGAGGTGGAGCAAAGAGTCATGGACGTAATAATCGTATTGAAGGTAAAGTTGAACCAGGGATGAAGGTTGTTGTTGTTGAAGATTTGATTTCTACTGGTGGAAGTTCTTTGGAATGTGTTGAGGCATTAAGAGAAGCTGGATGTGAAGTTATTGGTTTGATTGCAATTTTTACTTATGGTTTACCTAAGGCGACAACTAATTTTGAAGCTGCAAATTGTAAATATGCGACTTTAACAGATTATGATACTTTAATTGAAGTTGCTAAAGAAAATAATTATATTAAAGATGAGGATATGGAAAAGTTAAAAGCTTGGAAAAAAGATCCTAGTGATGAATCTTGGATGGCTAAATAGTAATAACTATTTAGCTTTTTAAGTTTGTAAATATATCGATGAATTCGATATGTTTATTTTGGTTGTTATTATGTTTGAAAGATGTTGTTGTTGATATTGGTAATGAAAATTTAATTATATTAATAGTTGATAGCAAAATATAAGGTAGATAACCTAGGGTTATGTTTTTATCTTTTAAGGTATTTAAGATAGAAAATAGATGTTAATATTATTTTGTTTTTTGTAAATTAATTAAAAAAATATAGATGTTTTAATTACTTTTTATATGTGCTATAATGCAATAGAAATAAATATTAACAACTTTGGAGGTGTGCAATGCTAAAAAGTATTAAATATGTTCTAAAAGAAAATTTTACTAATTTATTTAGAATATATTCAATTTCAAAATATGAATTGTTATCAGATATGCGTGATTCGAAATTAGGAGTATTTTGGAATTTTGCAAATCCGGCAATTCAAATTATTACATATTATTTTGTTTTTGGTATTGTTAATAAGCGTAATGCAGTAGATGGAATTCCTTTTATTCAATGGATGCTTGCTGGAATGGTTGTTTGGTTTTTTATAAGTCCATGTATTACTCAAGGGGCTAATGCTATTTTTTCTAAAGTTAATGTGATTACTAAGATGAAGTTTCCAGTAAGTGTTTTACCAGCTACAGTTGTTTTAAAAGAATTATTTAATCATGCGTGTATTATGGTGTTAATGATTGTTTTTTTTATAACTCAAGGAATATATCCTTCACTTGATTGGTTAGGAATAATTTATTATTGTTTTGCAGCTTGTTGTTTTGGAATAAGTTTATCAATGATTACATCAGTTTTAAATATGATTGCTCGTGATACTAGAAAATTAATTTTAGCTTGTATGCGTCTTATTTTATATTTAACACCAATTTTGTGGCCAATATCTCGTTTTAATGGGGCTGGGTTATTAGATAGGACGGTGCGCTTTGTAATGAAAATAAATCCTATTTATTATATTGTTTGTGGTTATCGTGATTGTTTTTTATATCATTATGGATTTATGCATTATTGGAAACAATTAGCTATTTTTTGGCTTATTACAGGTGTTTTGTTTGTCGTGGGATGTTATATGATGTATAAATTTAAACATAAGTTTATCGATATGATTTAGGTGGTAATGATGGAAAACTATGCAATTAAATTTGAACATGTTTCAAAGATTTATAAATTAAAAAAGAAAAATAATGGTAAAAGCAAAAGTAATGAAGTTAAGCGTTTTTATGCATTAAAAGATGTTAGTTTTGAAATTCCTAAAGGAGAGGTAGTAGGAATTTTAGGAACAAATGGTTCTGGGAAATCAACGCTGTCACTCATTTTAGCGGGAATAAGCGAAGTTGATAGTGGGATGATACATATTAATGGAGAGCAATCACTTGTTGCTATTAATACTGGTTTGAATAAACAATTAACAGGGCTTGAAAATATTAATGTTAAGGGAGCTTTGTTAGGTTTATCTAAAAAGAAAATTCAAAGTATTATTGATGGTGTGATTGAATTTGCTGAATTAGGAGATTTTTTGTATCAACCAGTAAAAAAATATTCAAGTGGGATGAAATCTAGATTAGGCTTTTCGATTTCAATATATTTAGATCCTGATATAATTATTGTTGATGAAGCTTTATCGGTTGGTGATAAAGGTTTTGCACAAAAATGTATTAATAAAATGAATGAACTTAAAGATCAAGGAAAAACAATTATTTTTATTTCACATTCTTTACCACAAGTTCGGAGTTTTTGTCATAGTGCAATGTGGATTGAAGGCGGTATGTTAAAAGAATACGGTGAAGTGAATGAAGTTTGTGATCGTTATGGTGAATATGTAGATTACTATAATAGTCTTTCAAGTAAAGAAAAAGCTAAGATTAGAGATAAGAAGTTTGAAAAAAGAATTGTGAAAAATCCGCAAATTAGTTTTTGGGAAAAAATAATTGATCGAGTAAAAGGGTAGGTGTAGTTAATGAAAAAGGTTATTACATATGGAACATTTGATTTATTTCATGTAGGACATTTGAATATTATTAAAAGAGCTAAAGCTTTAGGAGATTATTTAGTGGTTGCTGTTAGCTCAGATGAATTTAATGCTCAAAAGGGGAAAAAAGCATATCATTGTGATCAAGATCGTAAATTGATTCTTGAAGCAATTAGATATGTTGATGAAGTGATTTTTGAAGAATCATGGGATCAAAAAATAAATGATATAAAAGAGCATGATATTGATGTTTTTGTTATGGGCGATGATTGGGAAGGTAAGTTTGATTATTTAAAAGAATATTGTGAAGTTGTGTATTTACCACGTACTGAAGGTATTTCTACAACTAAAATTAAAGACGATTTACATAAATAGATGAAGTTAAGTATTATAATTCCTTATGATCGCTATAAGAACTATTTGTATGATTGTTTAGAAAGTATTAGTCAACAACAGATTGAAGATTATGAAACTTTATTAATTGTTAGTGATAAAAATCAAATAGATGAAGACTTAAAAAAATATGATGTAAATTTAAAAATAATAACTGCAGAAATTGATTCTAATGTTGCTAAAAAAAGGAATATTGGAATTGATAATGCTGCTGGTGAGTATATTTATTTTATTGATTATGATGATTATTTAATGAAAGATACGCTTTCGCTATTGCTTGAAAAGGCTACGAGTAATAATTTAGATTTGGTTAGTGGGATTCGTAAATTTACTTGGTTTAAAAAGAAAGTTTTTGAAACAATGGATGATGAAAAAAATGATGAATTGGATCTTAAAGATAAGGATCATGATCGTAAAAATAAATTCATTAATAAAGTATATGATGAAACTAATAGTAGTGAATATAAAACGGATATTTTAATTAGAACACGTCATGGATTAAGAAATATATCTGTATTAAATATTTTAATTAAAACTGAGTTAATCAAAAAGCATCATATTAGATTTAATGAGCAGTTTAATTATTATTCGGATGCTCCTTTTGTTGTACAACTATTAAAATATTCAAACAATTTTATGTATGATGAAAATGCTATATATGTAAAAAGAAAACATAATGATCCAATTAATACTCCTTCATTATCACAAATAAAAGATCCCGATAATCGTTTTAATGAATTTATCAATGCTCATAATTATTGTGTTTCATTAGTAGATGAAGATAGTTATATTCGATATTATTTAGATGCAAAAATGGTTAGTTATTATATTCGTTTTTTCGCTAAAAAGATTCGTCGTAGTAAAAATGATATATGGCGTAATGAACGTTTTAAAATCATGACAACAGTACTTAAAAATATTAGACCAGAATTATTGAATAAAAGTTCTAAATTTAGTCGAAAATTGATTGTAGCGGGTATTAATGGTGATATTGAATCAGCTAAAAAAATTGTTAATCATCATTTAGCTAAACTAAAATTAAAAAAGATCTTAAAAAATAAAAATGAGATGAATAAATATTTATATCGTCATAAATATATTAATCAACCAATTGAAGAAAATACAATTATGTTTGAAACTTTTATGGGAAAAAGCTATGCTGATTCACCTAAATATATTTATGAATATTTAGCTAAAAATTATCCAAATAAGTATAAGTTTGTTTGGGTCATAAACGATTCTAAAACTAAGCTTCCTTATGGTGGAATCAAAGTTAAAAGATTTACTCGCAAATATGCATATTATTTAGCTAAATCAAAATATTTTGTTTTTAATGTGCGACAACCTTTATGGTTTAGAAAGCGTGAAGAGCAAATATTTTTAGAAACATGGCATGGAACACCGCTTAAACGTTTGGCGTTTGACCAAGAAGAAGTTACAGCAGCTTCACCAACATATAAAGCACAATTTTATCGTCAAAAACAAGAATGGGATTATTTGATTGCTCCAAATAAGTTTTCAAGTGATATTTTTAAAAGTTGTTTTATGTATGATGGTAATATGTTGGAAACAGGGTATCCAAGAAATGATTTATTATTAGCTAGTAATCGTGATGAAATAGCGATTGAGTTGAAAAAGAAATTAAATATTCCATTAGATAAGAAAACAATTTTATATGCACCAACTTGGCGTGATGATGAATATTATGGCAATGGTAAATATAAGTTTAAATTGAAACTGGATTTAGATTTGTTAAAGCAGGAATTAGGCGATGAATATGTTGTTTTATTAAGAACACATCATTATATTGCTGATAATTTAGATGTAACAGGATTAGAGAATTTTGCTTTTAATTTAAGTAAGTATGATGATATTGCAGAAGTGTATTTAATTAGTGATATTTGTATTACTGATTATTCAAGTGTCTTTTTTGATTTTGCAAATTTAAAAAGACCAATGTTATTTTATACATATGATTTAGATAAATATCGTGATGTTTTAAGAGGGTTCTATATCGATATGGAAACAGAATTACCAGGTCCATTAGTTTATACAACTCAAGAAGTTGTCGAAAAAATAAGAAATATTGATGTTTTAAATGAAGAATTTTCTGAACGTTATGAACAATTTTATCAAAGATTTTGCTCATGGGAAGATGGTAATGCATCAAAGCGTGTTGTGGATATAGTATTTAAATAAGGGGTGTACCCCTTATTTTTACATGGAGGTTATGATGAGATTAATAAAAAAACTATTGGGTAAATTAATTAGGTTATTATATCGTTTAGTTTATCGTTTGATTCCTTGTCAAAATGATACAGTATTATTTATTTCTTTTCATGGTAGAGGTTATGCAGATAATCCCATGGCATTGCATAAATATATGTCGACTCATTTAAAGTATCAAAAATATCGGTGTATTTTTGCTATAAAAAATCATAAAGAGAAAAATATTAAAATTGAAAATGCTAAAATTATTGAGTATTTTAGTATATCTTATTTCTACTATCTAGCAAGATCTAAATATTGGATCGTTAACTGCAAATTACCTAAATATGTATTAAAGAAACCAAATCAAATTTATTTGCAGACATGGCATGGGACACCGTTAAAAAAATTAGCACATGATATTGAAGTACCTGAAGGCACTACTTTTTATCGAAGTGAAATGACAGTTGAACAAATGCGTTCGACATATGATAATGATGTAAGTAAATATAATTATATGATTTCACCAAGTGCTTTTACAACAGAGGTATTTCAAAGTGCTTTTAAAATTGATCGAGCACGATTGATTGAAACTGGTTATCCTCGAAATGATATATTATCAAATTACAAAGAGAATGATTTATATGAAATTAAATCAAAATTAAAGATTCCTAAGGA
Source organism: Thomasclavelia spiroformis (assembly GCA_018369555.1). Lineage (GTDB taxonomy): Bacteria > Bacillota_I > Bacilli_A > Erysipelotrichales > Coprobacillaceae > Thomasclavelia > Thomasclavelia spiroformis_A. Next base: position 10,179 of record JAGZCC010000045.1, on the reverse strand, counting down.
TAAAAAGATTATTTTATATGCGCCGACATGGCGTGATAATTCTTATAATTTAAAAGGGTATACTTTTAAATTAAAAGTTGATTTTAGAAAATGGCAAGAAATACTTGGCGATGATTATGTTGTTGTTTTTAAACCGCATTATTTAATCGTAAATGACTTTGATTTAGAAAGTGTAAAAGATTTTGTTTATTTTGTGGATCCAAAAGAAGATATTAGTGATTTATATTTGATTGCTGATATTTTAGTAACTGATTATTCAAGTGTCTTTTTTGATTATGCGATTTTAAAAAGGCCAATCTATTTTTATATGTATGATTTAGATAGTTATCGTGATGAGTTAAGAGGTTTTTATTTGGATATTTATCATGAATTACCTGGTGAGGTTATCGAAGATGAAATAGTATTGTTGAATAAAATCAAAATAAATGATTTTGATTTTAGTAAACTTACAAGATTTAATCAAAGATTTAATAATCATGAAGATGGTAATGCATCAAAGCGAGTACTAGATATATTATTTAAGTAGGTGAAAAGATTAATGGGTTCAATGAAGATAATTGTTAATATAATTTTAAAAGTGGTTAATATATTTGTTGGTTTTTTTTCGATAAAAAATAATCAAGTAGCCTTTGTTTCTTTAGAGGCTAATGAATTAGAAAGTGATTTGAAATTGATTTATGATAAATTAAGCCAAGATCATAGTTTTGTTTTAAAAACAGTTTTGATTAATTATAATAAAAAAAATCTAATTAATAATTTTTTATATTTACTTAACTGTATTAAACAAATATATATAATTAATACATCTAAAATAGTTTTAATCACCGATAATAACTATGTTATTAGTAATTTTAAACGAGACGGTGTAAAAGTAATTCAAATTTGGCATGCTACTGGGGCAATCAAAAAATTTGGAAATGCAATTAAACGAGAATATCCAATTAGAAATTATGATTATGTTATTGCTAATAGTGAATATTGGAAAATTCCATATCAAGAGGCTTTTAATGTGCAGAAAGAAAATGTTGTGGTAACTGGAATGCCTCGTGTTGATCATTTAGTTGATCAAAATTATATTGAAGAAACTAAATTAAAGTTACAAAATAAATATCCTCTTTTAAAAAATAAAAAAGTTATTTTATATGCACCTACATTTAGAGGAAATATTTATCAAGGGATAAAAGGTGTGAATTTTGATGCTAAAAAATTATTGGATCAATTAGATGATCAATATGTTTTAGTTTATAAGTTACATCCACTTTTATTAGATGTACCAATGACAAATGATCAAAGAATTATTAATTTAAATCATGAAGATACGCATGATTTATTTACAATCAGTGATATGTTAGTGTCTGATTTTTCTTCAATTATTTTTGATTATTCTTTCTTTAATAAACCAATGTATTTTTTTGTTCCAGATTTAGATGAATATTTATCTAATTTAGGATGTTTTGTTGATTATCGAAAGATAATGCCAGGAGCGATTTGTTTAAATGAAAATCAGCTTGCTGATGCTATCAAGTCTAATAAATATTATGATATTGAAGCATTTTCAAAAATGTTTTTTAAGTATCGTGATGGTGAAAATATTGAAAGAGTTATTGAATTAGTAAAAAAAGTGTGCCATGAGTAAAAATAGAAGAAAGATTAAGAACTAATTAGAAAAAATAAGAGATTTTTTGAAAACTCATACTTTAATTACAATGATTAAATGGCATAATTATAAATGGAATAAACAAGATACATTCAAGACTATCAAAAGAATATTAAAAGATTACCGTAAAATAATTGGTAATCTTTTCTTATATAAGTGTATATACAAAAAGGAAGATAATTTTTAAAAACAGTTAAATGAGAATATATACTTAAGTTGAAAGAAAAATAGCATGTATTCTATAGTTGTTATCTTTAATAATAAGTTTAATAGAATTTTTAGATTTAATTGTTTTATATGAGATATCCTATAAAATAATGTATTTTTTTGCCTAGAAATATTTTTTAGCCATGAATAGGTTAGAGTAGGAGGGATGTACATGTATGAGGATTACATGGATAATTTATTTGATCGAAGACCTATGCCGATTGTAGCACCAAAAGTTGGAGAAATATTTTTGTATACAGTAAGAAGGGGTGATAATGTATACGCAATATCAAGAAGTTTTAATACACGAGTGGATTATATCAAAAATATGAATGATTTAGATAATCAAATGATGATTTATCCAGGACAACAATTATTGATTCCAGTACTGTTTGAAAAGGTGCCGCCAGTAAAACCACGACCACCACAACCATCGATTCAGCCACGTCAATCGTACGAACTATATTTTTAAAATAACTAGATTTTTTATACAAAAGAGTTTATTATATTGTTAAATATAAACAAGGAGAAGAATATGAGATTGCACGCAGGAAGTAAACGTAATTTAACATTGGTAATGGACTTATATGAATTAACAATGGCATATAATTATTTTAAACAAGGTAATCAAAATCAGTATGTTTATTTTGATATGTATTATCGTAAAAATCCGGATAATGGAGGATACTCTATTTTTGCAGGATTACAACAATTGATTGAATGTATCGATCATTTGCATTTTAGTGAGGGGGATATTGAATATCTCCGCTCACTAAATAAATTTGATGAAGATTTTTTTAATTATTTAAGAGAATTTCGTTTTACAGGAACAATTTATGCAGTTAAAGAAGGAACACCAGTATTTCCTAATGAACCATTAGTTACGATTCGAGCTAAATTTATTGAAGCTCAACTAATTGAAACATTACTGTTGGTAACTGTGAATCATCAAAGTTTAATTGCCACTAAAGCAAATCGAATTGTAAAGGAAGCAAAAGGGCGTCCAGTAATGGAATTTGGTGCTAGAAGAGCCCAAGGTTATGATAGTGCTACTTATGGTGCAAGAGCAGCATATATTGGAGGAGTTACTGGAACTGCAACGGTTTTAGCTGGAATGATGTTTAATATTCCAATAGTAGGAACAATGGCACATTCATTTGTTCAATCATTTGATAGTGAATATGAGGCTTTTAAAACATATGCGCTTACATATCCTGACGATTGTATTTTATTAGTTGATACGTATGATACATTAAAAAGCGGGGTACCAAATGCAATAAAAATTGCAAATGAAGTATTGGCACCAATTGGTAAAAAATTAAAAGGAATTAGACTTGATAGTGGTGATATTGCTTATTTATCTAAAAAAGCAAGAATGATGTTAGATGTAGCTGGTTTAGTTGATACAAAAATTACTGCATCTAATTCATTGGATGAATATTTGATTCGTTCTTTATTGGATCAAGGGGCAAAGATTGATTCTTTTGGGGTTGGAGAAAATCTAATTGTTTCAAAAAATTCTCCGGTATTTGGCGGAGTATATAAACTTGTGGCAATTGAAAAAGATAATAAAATTATTTCTAAAATAAAAATTTCTGAAAATGTTGAAAAAATTACTAATCCTGGATATAAAAAAGTATACCGTTTATTTGAAAATGAAACGAAAAAAGCAATTGGTGATGTAATTGCTTTTCATGATGAGAAAATTAGTAGTGATCAGGATTTAACAATTTATCATCAATCTAATATTTGGAAATTTAAAACAATTTTAGCTAATACATATACTGTTGAAGAACTACAAGTACCGGTGTTTATTAATGGTAAAAAGGTTTATCCTGAATATACTCTTGATGAAATCAAGGAATATTCAAATATTCAAAAACAACGTATTTGGGATGAGGTATTCCGTTTAGAATATCCTCATGATTATTATGTAGATCTAACTAAAAGGTTATTAGATCATAAAATAAAAATGCTTGAAGAAAAAAGAAAGTAATTTGATTGAGGTGATTAAAGATGTCAAGATTTGAACGTAAAGTTGAAAGACAAAAAAAAGAATTTGAATTTACTAAAAAGGTAGAACCGCCAAAAACTAAATTCCAATTATTTAAAGAAAATTTTGGTTTTAGATGGATGAAAATTAATATAAAATCGACTATTATTTTAATGCTGGATTTTATTTTAGTGAGCATTATTTTTATCCCTTTATTGATGAATATTGTTGGAGCTAGAATGGCTTTTGTTTTAGGACATGGAATTATTACAAGTTTTCTAGTTGTTATTACTTTTAAATTAATTAATAAAGAAAAAACTGTCTTTTGGCAATTGTTAGGTAGATATTGTTTTATGGTTATTTTATTATCAATTACATCATTTATAGCGGGATTATTGGTATAAGAGGACGATATGATTATTACAGTAGTAGGATTGGGTGTTATTGGAGGGAGTTTTGTTAAAGCTCTAAAAGGTTTAGGACACCAAGTTTATGGAATTGATATAGATTTAGAAACTTTAAAAAGTGCTAAAGATGGAGGATATATTATTGAAGGGTATCAAGATGGCAAAGAAATTATTAATAAATCTGATTTAACAATTATTTGTCTATATCCATCTTTGGTGTTAGATTTTCTAAAAAATAATGAATTTAAAAAAGGAAGTATTATAACTGATGCAGTAGGAATTAAATCATATTTTTTACAAGAAGCAATTAATATTATTGATGATAGTGTAGAGTTTGTAAGTGGACATCCAATGGCGGGACGAGAAAAAAAAGGTTTTGAATATGCAAGTAAAGAAGTTTTTAAAGGTGCAAATTATATTTTGATTGAACATCCTGTTAATAAAAAGAAAAGCATTGCATTTATGGAAGAATTTGTGGCTAAGTTAGGTTTTAAAAGTGTCAAAATTATGTCACCAGAAGCTCATGATGAGGTTATTTCTTTTACATCGCAGTTACCGCATGCTCTTGCTGTGGCTCTTATAAATAGTGATAATGAAAAATATGATACAGGAAAATATATTGGAGATTCATACCGTGATTTAACAAGAATTGCAAATATTAATGAAAGTTTATGGTCGGAATTATTTTTGAAGAATCGTGATAATTTATTGAATTCGATTGATTCTTTTGAAAGCCAACTAGATTTAATAAAACAAGCTTTATTAAATGAAGATGTATCTTTATTAAAACAATTATTTATAAAATCATCTAAAAGAAGAGAAAAATTAAAAAAAGAGCTGTAATAAAATAAGATTATAGTAACTTAAAAATAAAACAGGCAATAATTCATTAATATTTGAATTTATTGCCTGTTTTATTAGAATTGGATTATAAATTATAACGAATTTTCGTTATTTTTATTAGAATGGTTATGTAATGGCGATATTTATTTTATTTTTCTATTTATGATTAAGGATTTAGGTTTATTGAATTTAATTAGTTTATTATTTTTATTGTATAATCGACTACAACAATCTCTTTTTGTAAGATTAGTATAATATATTAAACAATTTGTTAAATATTGTTGCATTATTACTATAAATAGATATAATTAAGATGTTAAAGTGGGAGGTGATATTATGGATATAGGAGGTAAGATTAAAATGCTACGTCTGGCAAATGGTCTCACGTTAGAAGAATTAGCTAATCGAAGTGAGCTAACTAAAGGCTTTTTATCACAATTAGAACGTGATTTGACATCACCTTCAATAGCAACTTTAGAAGATATTTTGGAAGCTTTGGGAACTAATTTACAGGAATTTTTTAGTGAAAAACCTGCAGAGCAGATTGTTTTTAAAAAGGAAGATTTTTTTGTAAATGAGCAAGATGATTATATTATTTCATATATTATTCCTAATGCTCAAAAAAATGATATGGAACCTATTTTAATTGAAATAGCTCCAGGTAAACAATCGATGACTCTTGATCCTCATGAAGGACAAGAATTTGGTTATGTAATTCAAGGAAAAGTTAAATTAATATGTAAAGAAAATGAATTTATATTAAAAAAAGGTGAAACTTTTTATTTAAAGGGATTAGTATCGCATTATTTGGTAAATTGTAGTGATACTAAGGCTAAAGTAATCTGGGTATCGACACCACCGATATTTTAGGAGGTATTATGGCAAAATTAATAGAATTAGATAATTTAACAAAAGAATATAATGGACAAGTGGTTTTAAAAGGAATTCACTTAGATATTAATGAAAAAGAGTTTGTTACTTTGTTAGGACCTAGTGGTTGTGGTAAAACAACTACTTTAAGAATTATGGGTGGATTTGAAGAAGCAAATGGAGGGACTGTATTATTTAATGGTCAAGATATTAGTAAATTACCGCCATATAAAAGGGAATTAAATACGGTTTTTCAAAAATATGCTTTATTTCCACATATGAATGTTTTTGATAATATTGCTTTTGGTTTGAAAATAAAAAAAATGGACAAAAGTACGATTGAACATAAAGTAAATCATATACTTAAGCTTGTTGGTTTAGAAGGATTTGGGTTGAGAAATATTAATCAATTATCTGGGGGCCAACAACAACGTGTCGCTATTGCTAGAGCATTAGTTAATGAACCAAAAGTTTTGTTACTTGATGAACCGTTAGGAGCATTAGATTTAAAACTTAGAAAGACAATGCAAATTGAATTAAAAAATATTCAACAAGAAGTGGGGATTACTTTTGTATATGTAACCCATGATCAAGAAGAAGCGTTAACGATGTCGGATACAATTGTTGTTATGAATGAAGGGCAAATTCAACAAATTGGCTCACCAACTGATATTTATAATGAGCCGGAAAATCGTTTTGTTGCACAGTTTATTGGTGAATCTAATATTATTGAAGGAATTTTTATTGAAGATTATTTAGTTGAATTTGATGGACAACGTTTTGAATGTGTAGATAAAGGGTTTAATGAGGGACAGGAAGTTGATATTGTATTAAGACCAGAAGATTTAGACATTGTAGATGTTGGTAAAGGAAAGATAGAAGGGGTAGTTACTTCTATTGTGTTTAAAGGGGTACATTATGAAATAATGGTAAAAACAAAAAATCGTGATTATAAAGTACATACAACGGATATTAGTGAAGTAGGGAAAAAAGTTAATTTAGATTTTTGGCCTGAAGATATTCATGTAATGGATAAAATGGGTAGTTATTAATGAAACATTTTCGTAAGTTAGTTGGACCATATTGTTTTTGGTTATTTATTTTAACGATCATACCAATGTTTTTGATAATGATGTATGCTTTTATTCAAAAAGGTAATGCAATAACGACATTTAGTTTTACATTAGACAATTTTTCAAAGTTTTTTGATCCGATTTTTGTTTCAGTATTAGTTAAATCGCTTATTTTAGGAATTGTGACAACTGTATTATGTTTGTTGATTGGTTATCCAGTTGCTTATGCAATTTCTAAATGTAAAGAAAATACACAAACTATTCTTATTTTATTAATAACATTTCCAACATGGATCAATATGTTGATGCGTACATATGCTTGGATAAATATATTGAGTAATAAAGGAATAATTAGTAATGTATTTCAGTTTTTAGGTTTTGGTGAAGTTAGTTTATTGTATACTGATTTTGCAGTAGTGTTAGGGATGGTATATGATTTTTTACCATTTATGATTTTGCCAATTCATGCTTCGTTATCGAAAATGGATAAATCTTTAATTGAAGCAAGTAATGATTTAGGAGCAAATCCAATTACTACCTTTTGGAAAATTACGTTTAGATTATCATTAGGTGGTGTTTTGACTGGAATTACAATGGTTTTTTTACCGGCAGTTTCATCGTTCGTTATTCCAAAATTATTAGGTGGCGGACAATATGCATTAATTGGTAATTTTATTGAACAACAATTTATCAATGTTGGTGATTGGCATTTTGGTAGTGCTGTATCATTGATTCTTGCTATTTTAGTTATTGTTCTTATGGGACTTATTAACAAAGTAGAAAAATATGCGGGATATCAGGAGGAAACTAAACGTGAAAAAACTAAAAAATTATAAACCTAATTTTAATAGTAGTTTATGGATTGGTTTAGCTTTAGTATTCTTATATTTACCACTGTTAGTAATGGCAATTTTTTCTTTTAATGATTCAAAATCATTATCTAATTGGGGTGGTTTTTCACTACGTTGGTATCAAGAATTATTTTCTAACCAACAAATGATTGATGCAATTATTGTTTCAGTAAGTATCGCAATACTTTCAACAGTTATTTCAACAATTTTGGGAACAATAACAGCAATTGGGGTTTCAAAATCAAAACCAATATTAAGAAAAGTATTATTACAAATTAACAATATTCCTATTATGAATCCAGAAATTGTAACTGGGATTTCATTAATGTTATTATTTTCATTTATGAAAATAGAAAAAGGATACATTACAATGTTAATAGCACACATTGTTTTGTGTACGCCTTTTGTTATTACTAATGTTTTACCAAAAGTAAGGCAATTGGATGATAACTTAGCTGATGCAGCAATGGATTTAGGGTCAACACCATTTCAGGCACTCACTAAAGTAATTATTCCGCAAGTTAAACCGGGAATTGTATCAGGAGCATTGCTGGCATTTACATTATCATTTGATGATTTCATTGTTTCATATTTTGTTAGTGGTAATGGAATTGAAAATATTTCAATCGTTATTTATAACATGTCAAAACGTACGAATCCTAGTATTTATGCATTAGCAACAATTATTTTAGTTGTTGTATTAGTTGTTGTTGTGCCAGGAACAATTATCCCTCGTGTTTTTCCTAAGGCAACTGATAAATTATTAAAAAGTAAAGTTATTAAAATTATTTTAGCTGGATGTTTATTATTATCAGTGGGATGGTCAATTTCAGCCGGAATGGAGAAAAAAACATTAAAAGTATATAATTGGGGCGAATATATCGATAAATCGGTGATAGGTGATTTTGAGGATGAGTATGATTGTAAAGTTGTGTATGAAACATTTGATTCTAATGAAATTATGTATACTAAATATGTAAGTGGTAATAGTTATGATATTATGGTACCTTCCGAGTATATGATTGAAAGATTGATTAAAGAAGATCAGTTGCAAGCAATTGATAAATCGATCGTTACCAATTTTGATAATATAAATAAAGGAATATTAGGACAATCGTTCGATCCTAATAATGATTATTGGGTACCGTATTTTTGTGGAAATGTTGGAATATTATATGACAAAACTGTTGTTGATAAAAAAGATTTAGAAGAAGGATGGAATGTTCTTCGTAATCCAAAATATAAAGGACAAATTTATATGTATGATTCAGAGCGAGATAGCTTTATGGTTGCTTTAAAAGCTTTGGGGTATTCTATGAATACAACTGATGAAAAAGAAATAGATGATGCATATAATTGGTTGATTGATCAAAGAAGTGAAATGAATCCTGTATATGTAGGTGATGAAGTTATTGATACTATGAGTAGTGGAGTAAAAGCAATGGCTATTATGTATTCAGGAGATGCAACAACGGTAATGAGTGAAAATCCTAATATGGAATATTATTTACCTGAAGAAGGAACTAATGTCTGGTTTGATGGATTTGTTATTTCTAAGGAATGTAAAAATACTAAATTAGCAAATCAATTTATTAATTACATGATTTCAAATAGTAATTCATATAAAAATACGGTTGAAGTGGGTTATTTAACTGCCAATGTAAAGGCGGCAAAAAAAGCTTCTCAAAATGATTTTAAAGGAATAAGTGCTTATGATATTCGTACTGATTTTAAAGATGAGGTATTTGCATATCAAACTAATGAAGTAAAAGGAATGTATAATTTACGTTGGACAAAGGTTAAATCTAAATAAATTTAAACTGTTAGTAAAAAACTAACAGTTTTTTTTAAAAAAAAGAAGCGATTAAATCGAAGTTTTTTTAATTTCGAAAAGAAAAGTTGAATTTTTTTAAAGAAAAGTCTTGCAAAATTAATGCATATGTTATATTATATAAAGGCAGTCCGGTGAGGGATGTGAAAAAGAAAATAAAAAATAATGGTTCCATGGCCAAGTTGGTAAGGCAGCAGACTGCAACTCTGTTATCATCGGTTCGAGTCCGGTTGGAACCTCCATTAAGTGCCCAGGTGGCGAAACTGGTAGACGCACAGGACTTAAAATCCTGCGGACCTTAAAATCCGTGCCGGTTCGATTCCGGCCCTGGGCACCATTTAAAAAAAGCTTGCAAAAGCTTAAGAAAGATGATAGAATAGGGAAGCGTTGTAAGGAAGAAGAAGCGCTAGTAGCTCAACTGGATAGAGTGCTTGACTACGGATCAAG
>JAGZCC010000044.1 GCA_018369555.1 Thomasclavelia spiroformis | reverse complement strand
TTATCTATCGTGTATTTAAATATAATTATAATGGTTATTGGTTTCAATAATTAGCTCCTAACTATTTTAATAAAGCAACGAAATAAACTTTGTAACCTATTGTCTTTTCATTGAAATTTACTTATATACACTTCTATATCAAACCACAAACTTTTGAAATATTAATTAAAAGAGATAGACCAATTGGTTTATCTCCAACTGAATTCATGCCATGCCTGGCACACTACAAAAAAAGTTCTTACTTTAAATAAAGTAAGAACTTTTTGAATTATTTATAACTATCAACATGCAATAATTTATTTGCATTATCTATTCTATCTTGTGCTGGTGGATTTACACCCTCCAATTGATATGGAATATTCAATTCTTTCCATTTAAACGTTCCTAAAGTATGATATGGTAAAACTTCAATTTTTTTAACATTATTCAAACCACTAATAAATTGATCAAGTTTAATCAAATAATCATCCACATCACTAATTTCTGGAACAAGTACATGACGAATCCAAATTGGTTTATTAATTTCAGAAAGATATTTTGCCATATCTAAGATATTAGTATTTGGTTTACCTGTTAATTCTTTATGTTTTTCATTATCAATATGTTTAATATCTAATAATAATAAATCTGTATATTCCATTAATTCATTAAATTTACTAAAAAATGGTTCTTCACGAGTAAAATTAGCCCCACTAGTATCAATACAAGTATTAACACCTTCTTTTTTTGCTAATTTAAACAATTCAATTAAAAAATCAATTTGTAACAATGGTTCTCCACCACTAATTGTAATTCCACCTTCATTACCCCAATAAGTTTTATACTTCAATGCTTTTTCTAACGCTTCTTGAGGTGTCATTTTCATTGTTTCTTTACTATTTGCCCAAGTATCAGGATTATGGCAATATTTACAACGTAATGGACAACCATGCAAAAATAAAATATAACGAACTCCCGGTCCATCAACTGAGCCAAAACTTTCAATTGAATGGACAGCACCTACAACTTTATTCTCCATATTTTTCTCTCCTAATCATTTAAATAGAACATTTATCTATTAAAACAGCCTCTTTAATTAAGAGGCTGTTTTATTAATCTAAACAGTTATTACATTGATTTATGACAAGTTCTTGAAATAACATCTAATTGTTGTTCACGAGTTAAATCGATAAATTTAACTGCATATCCAGATACACGAATTGTAAAGTTTGCATATTCTTCTTTTTCTGGATGTTCCATAGCATCGATTAATTTTTCAGTTCCAAATACGTTAACATTTAAGTGATGTGCACCTTGATCAAAGTATCCATCTAATACTCTAGCTAAAGTATTTTTACGTTCATCATCATCATGACCTAATGTATCAGGACTGATTGTTTGTGTATTTGAAATACCATCTAATGCCCATTCATATGGTAATTTAGCAACAGAGTTTAATGAAGCTAATAAACCAGATTGTTCAGCACCATATGCTGGGTTTGCACCTGGTGATAATGGTTCACCAGCTTTACGTCCATCAGGTAATGAACCAGTAGCTTTACCATAAACAACGTTAGAAGTAATTGTTAAGATAGAAGTTGTTGGTTCTGAATTACGGTAAGTATGATGTTTCTTGATTTTTTCTAAGAATGTTTGTAATAACCATACTGCGATATCATCAGCACGATCATCATCGTTACCATAACGAGGGAAATCTCCTTCAGTTTCATAATCAACTACAACACCATCTTCATCACGAACTGTTTTAACTTTTGCATATTTAATTGCACTTAATGAATCAACTACATGAGAGAATCCAGCAATACCAGTAGCAAATGTACGTCTTACATCAGTATCAATTAAAGCCATTTCAGCAGCTTCATAGTAATATTTATCATGCATATATTGAATTAAGTTAAGTGTATTTACATAAATATCAGCTAACCAATCCATCATTTGATCATAAGCTTTCATTACTTCATCATAATCTAAATATTCAGAAGTGATTGGACGATATTCTGGTGCAACTTGTGTCTTAGTTTTTTCATCAATACCACCATTGATAGCATATAATAAACATTTAGCTAAGTTAGCACGAGCACCAAAGAATTGCATTTCTTTACCAGTTTGAGTTGCAGATACACAACAGCAAATTGAATAATCATCTCCCCATACTGGACGCATTACACAGTCATTTTCATATTGTACTGAGCTAGTATCAATTGAAATTTTTGAAGTATATTTCTTAAAGTTTTCTGGTAATCTAGAAGAATATAATACTGTTAAGTTTGGTTCTGGAGAAGGTCCCATATTTTCTAATGTGTGTAAGAAACGGAAATCATTTTTAGTTACCATTGAACGACCATCAGAACCAATACCAGCTACTTCTAATGTTGCCCATACTGGATCTCCAGAGAATAATTGATTATATGATGGGATACGTGCGAATTTAACCATTCTACATTTCATTACAAAATGGTCGATTAATTCTTGAGCTTCTTCTTCTGTAATAACTCCTGCTTCTAAATCTCTTTCAATATAGATATCTAAGAAAGTAGAAACACGTCCAACTGACATAGCTGCACCATTTTGAGTTTTGATTGCAGCTAAATATCCAAAGTATAACCATTGAACTGCTTCATGAGCATTTTTAGCTGGATTTGAAATATCATAACCATAAATTTCTGCCATTTTTTTCATTCCGTTTAATGCTCTGATTTGTTCAGCGATTTCTTCACGACGACGAATAATATCTTCAGTCATTGAACCACTACCACAAACAGCTAAATCATGTTGTTTGAAAGTAATTAACTCATCAATACCATATAAAGCAACACGACGATAATCTCCAACGATACGTCCACGTCCATAAGTATCAGGTAATCCAGTGATAATTTTATTACGACGAGCTAATCTAATTTCTGGTGTATAAACATCGAAAACTCCTTGGTTATGAGTTTTATGATATTCTGTAAAGATTTTATGTAATTCTGGATCTGGTGTATATCCATATGTTTCACAAGCTTGTTCAGCCATTTTGATTCCACCAAAAGGCATAAATGCTCTTTTTAATGGTTTATCAGTTTGTAACCCAACTACTTTTTCTAAATCTTTAAGTTCTTCATCAATATATCCAGGACCATAAGAAGTTAACCCAGAAACAACATGTGTTTCCATATCAAGAACTCCACCTTTAGCACGTTCTTCTTTTTGAAGTTCTTGTAATTTCCCCCATAATTTATTTGTAGCTTCTGTAGGTTCAGCTAAGAATGATTCATCACCATAATATGGTTTATAGTTATTTTGGATAAAATCACGAACATTGATTTCTTCTTTCCAAAGTCTACCTTTAAAACCATTCCATTGTTCTTTTTTTAACATGTCTTTTTTTCCTCCTCGAAATTTTAAATAACTGTTTAAATAACTGTTAGTTAAGCTTTTACAACATTTTAAATAATAGTCCGTGCTTTGCAAGGGATGTTATCTAGACTAATTATTTGTAGCTATCGTAAAGCATTAATATTTTAAGAATAACACACACTATATTAGGAAAAATATATTTCCTTCTGTTATCCACGCTTGCATTATATTATATTTTGTTTTTACAATTCAAGTCATTTGCACCAAAAAAACAAATTATTTTCGACAAATTTAATTTACCTCATATCAAGCATTAAATCTAACAGCTGATTAACGCTTACATTATTTTCGTTTTTATATTTAAAATACAATTACTAGCTATCTTAACTTAAAAAAATAAATAAATTTAATAGTAGATTTTTTTTCAAAAATATTATATAGTTATAGCTAGGTTATTAGGAGGAATAAAAATGACTTCAACATTTAATACAAATACTAATTTTGAAGAAATCCAAACAATCATTTCAGAGATTATAGAAAACACTGCAAAAAAACTTAAATTAACACTTTCTACTAGTTCAATAAAAAATCTGGCTGTTCATTTAAGTATCGCAATCATCAGATTACGTTCTAATAGCTATATCCCTTTAAGTAATGGACAAATTGCTTCATATAAACAAGAAAATAGCTATGCTTGTGCTAAAGAGTTATGTAATCAACTTTCAAAACAATTTAATATTGAATTTCCAGAAGATGAAATATCTTTAGTATCAATGTATTTAACTAAAAACCAAAAATTAGATTTAGAAATAAATTCTGGATATGACCTATTAGATGACGATATTTATAAAATTATTGATGAAACAATGACATGTATTTATCAAGAATATCATAGAGATTTTAGAAAAGATGATAAATTATTTGTTGCAATTGGATTACACTTACAACCAGCACTTGAAAGATTATCAAATATTCAAACTATTAAAAATCCTTTAAAAGACGAAATTATTAAACGTCATCAAGAGGAATTTAATTATAGTAGAGTTTTAAATAAAATTATCGAACAAGAAACAAATCTATCATTCGATGATGATGAATTAGCATATATTACATTACATTTTGTAGTAGCTAATAATAAAATAAATAAATTATACAAAACAAAAGAATAATTTTAAAAGAGGCTGTAATACCCAAAGATTCCAATCTTTAGATATTACGCCTCTTTTACTTAATGTCGAATACTTAAATAAAATTATCTACATATTGTTAATATTCATCTTCTCCATATATACGTGAAATCGCCTCTTTTACAATAACACTATCTCCAGGATAATCTACATGCCCCACTTCTAATGAAATAAATTTTTCATGTCCTTTACCCAAAATCAAAATGATATCATCTTCACAAGCAATCTCGATAGCTTGTTCAATCGCAACTTGTCTTGAAGGAATAATAACACTACTAATATCAACTATCTCTTCTTGAATTGTTTTACAAATATTATAAACACTTTCTCCACGATCATCTAATTGTGTCAATATTACATGATCTAAATATTTATTTGCTACTTTTCCTATCTCTTTACGTATTTTATAATTTCGTTTTCCTGGTGCTCCCAGCACAGCAATTAAACGTCCTTTATTTTGTCTAACATTATCCACAAACTCAAAAATTTGTTCATAATTATTAATATGTTGACAATAATCAATAATCACCGAAAAATTCTGTTTAGCCTTAATTAATTCCATTCTTCCCTCTACCGGTTTTACTTCTTTTACTGCCTCTAAAACCATTTTTTCATCGCATCCCATTGCAATCAAAGTACAAACTAAAGCTAAAACATTATAAATATTAAACTTTGCAAGTACCGGTGAAGAAACATGATATGTATTTCCTTTAAAAGTCAAATCAAATTCACTATGATCTAAAAATAATCTAAAGCTTTTGGCCATCACATCACTTTGATTATTAATCCCATATGTTAATATTTTTCCCTCAGTACTATTTTTAATCCTTAAAAAATTCTCATCATCACTATTTAAAACTACCCATCCACTAGGTTTAATCATCTCAAAAAGTTTTTGTTTAGCTAAAATATATTGCTCTTTAGTACCATGAAAATCTAAATGTTCCGCCCCTATATTAGTCATTACCGCAATACTAAAATTTACACTATCAACTCTTCCTAATGCAAGACCATGACTTGATGCCTCCATCGCTACAACTTTAACTCCACCACGATTCATTTTATATAATTTACGTTGTAAATATAAAGTCTCTGGTGTTGTATATGGACAATCTTCTTTAAAACCATTATATTCAAGCGAAATAGTACCAATATAACCAGTATTGCAATATCTAGACATTGCATCTTTAATCATAGAAGCTACTATTGTTTTACCACTAGTTCCAGTAACCCCTATTATTTTCATTTTATTACTTGGATAATCATAAAAAATATTAGACACTCGATTTAACTCTTCTAAAGTATTTTCAACTAAAATATAAATAATACCATCTTTCTTTTCTAATAATTCTTTAGAATGAACAATTACTTTAGCCCCTTGAAAAATTGCATCATCTATATAACGATGACCATCCACACTTAATCCTTCAATACAAAAGAAAATCGAATAAGGTTTAACATAACGTGAATCACTATGAATTGAATAGATCTTCATATCATTATCAATATCATATAATTCATTCAAACGCTTCATTAAACTACACTTCCTTCCAATATTCCTTCATAATTATTAATTTTAACCTCACAAACTTCACCAATCAAATTATCAGTTGTCTTTACTTTAACTTTTAGATAATCACTAGCATGTCCTACTAAATAATCACCATCTCTTTTTTCAAATAATACTTTTAATGTTTTACCTATTTGTTTTAACGCAAAATCACGATTTAATTCCTTTGATAACTCTAATAATCTATTCACTCGTTCATGTTTAATTTTATCATCTACTTGATCTTTCATCTTAGCTGCTGGTGTATTTCTACGCGGTGAATAAGGGAACACGTGTAATTCACTATAATTAACTTTTTTAATAAAATTATAAGTTTCTTCAAATTCTTCATCACTTTCACCTGGAAATCCAACAATTACATCAGTAGTAAAAGCAATATTAGGTAAATAATTACGAATTTTGTTGATTTTTTCTAAATAATGACTTGTTGTATATTTACGATTCATTCTTTTTAATGTAGCATCACACCCTGATTGCAACGGTACATGCAAATGATCAACAATTATTTGATTAGAACCAATCAAATTAATTATTTCATCACTAATTTGACTCGTTTCAATTGAAGATATTCTTAATCTTTTAAGACCATCTATTTTAACCAAATCAACTAACAAATCATAAAAACTATAATTATCTAAATCTTCGCCGTATCCTGCCGTATGAATTCCTGTTAAAACAATTTCAACATAACCATTAGCTACCAATGTTTTAGCTTGCTTTAAAACACTGTCTTTATCTCTCGAACGAACTCTACCTCGTGCATACGGAATAATACAGTATGTACAAAAATTATTGCACCCATCTTGAATTTTTAAAAAAGCTCTAGTATTTTTAAAATGATCAATATTCAAATCTTCAAACTTTTTCAAATTCATAACATTATCAACTTTAATAACCGGTTTTTCGGTTTTTAAATACTCATTAACATATTCAACGATTTTTTTTCGATGTTGAGTTCCTAAAATAACTCCAACCCCTTCAATTTGTTCAATTTCTTCTGGTGCTATTTGACTATAACATCCAACTACACATACTGTAGCTTGAGGATTTTTACGAATTGCTTTACGAATCATCTGTCTTGATTTACTATCACCTGTATTAGTAACAGTACATGTATTTATTACATATACATCTGCAATTTCTTTAAAATTCACTTCTTGATAACCTGCTTCGTTAAATATTTTTAACATGGCATTTGACTCATATGTATTTACTTTACAACCTAATGTATGGAACGCTACTGTTTTCATTTACTCACCTATTTTAATTTTCTTTTTATTCTTTTATGGGTTTTTTCCCCTATTAATTCATGTTCATATAAATACTCTAAAATATTTTCATCATTTTCTTGATTAATAATTTTATCAACTACATTTTTAATATTTTGTAGATTTGGGTATTTTTTTGTATACTTATCAACCAAACATAGTTCATTAACTATTTTATTATTATTAAATTGATAAACCACTTTAAAATCATCATGATATAAATATTCATTTTCATGATCTCTACCTACTAACTGTAAAGAAGAAAAATCTGAGTTATATGGCTGCATACCGTATAACTTAATAAAAATATCAACCTCTTTAGAAAAATCATTAATATATTGTGTATGTTGTTTTAATGTTACCAACATATAATCATTAAGATAATATTTATTTATAAACGGCTCTAAATATGGTATATAGATATCTTCTTTACTATTACAATCAACAAAATTAGCAAGATTTTTTATAATTTTATTTATATCATACTTAAAAATACTTTGACGTTGCTGATAATTGATATGTTCAAATAAATCATAATTATTAGCTATAAAATTATTATAACACTTATCAATTTCTTTTTTAGCTCGTATGCCTTTCAAGATAACCTCGTAAGCAAATAAATCCCATGGATTTTTAACTTTATAAATAAAACCCTCTTGTTCAATTTCTTTACTACCATTATCTACAAATTCAAATAATTTTGTTTTATTCAATTTTATATCATAACGATACTTATACAATAACTTTAATACTTTCATTTACCAATCTCCCTAGCAAAACTAATAACACTTAATAAGTATAAAGGTGCAGTTTCACTTCTTAAAATTCTTTTACCTAAAGAACAAGCAGTTATATTCATCGATTCCATCATGCTAATCTCTTCATCATCAAAACCACCTTCACTGCCCACAATAATTGTTATTTTATCGCCAGGATTCAATTGATTCAAACATTCTTTTAATGCAAAATCATTATCATTTTTTGCCTTTTCTTCGTAAGCAACTAAATTATAATCCCCTAAATATTTTTTTAGTTCATTTAATTTTATTACATTAACTATCTCTGGAACTTTATTTCTTCTTGACTGCTGTGTAGCTTCTTTTAAGATTTTTTCATAACGAATTAGCTTTTTGGAAAACTTTACTTTATCACTTTTAACAACACATCGTCTGGTAATTAAAGGAACAATTCTACTGACTCCCAATTCCGTTGCCTTTTGTAGAACCAATTCAAATTTATCCCCTTTAGGTAGAGCATAAACCAAAGTAATTTCAACATCCAATTCATTATTTTCATCTAAACTCTCAATAATTTTGATTGATCCTTGCTCCAAATCATCAATTACACAAAGATAAACCATACCATTTATATCAATACAAATAATTTTTTCATCATTTTTACTTCTCATAACATTTTTTAAATGATGTAAATCATTACCTGTTAATGTAAAACATTTTTTATCTTTTAAATCTTCACTTATAAAATATCGTTGCATAATAATCCTCCGCTACCATTCTAACATGTTTAATACACGGATAAAAGAATTTTAATCTATCAATAAAAAATAGAATTTATACTAAAGTCCAGTTTTTAAACTATTTATTAAATTTATAATTTTTTTTATTACCCAGCTACCACTATTATAATACCATAATCCTTTATATTTAAGTTTCTTTACACACTTAGTATATTCATGATTTAAACAATATCCAAAATAAATAATACTAGAAATCAAATAAATTGAAATCAACAAAACTACTATACTAGCTAACGGTCCATACAAAACATCATATCTTGTATAATTATCAACAAAATATACAAATCCAATACCAACTATCATTATCCCTGTACATGTAAATAATGAACCAATTATTCCATATGTAACAGATCTTTTTTCAAAAGATAAAAACCGATAAAAAAAATAAAATAACACCAAAAAACCTACCACAACAACTATCACACTTCTTGTAAAATAATTAATAAATGCTAGTAATATTAAACCCATAACTAACGCTATAAACATTATAATTGCTTTAATTCTAATTAAAATATTATATGTATCAAAGTTCTCATCATCCTTTGAAATCAACATAAATGAATAAATTGCGTTACTAGCTAAATAAATTGATAATCCCATGGAGATTATTAATGATAAATATGTATCATAATGTTTTGATAAAACATATTCGATAAACGGAGAAATTAATTCTTTTGGTAAATACCAATATAAAAACTCAACTAATTTAGGATTATTTAACACTTCATTTTGAAACACACTCAATACAATAATCAAACTAGGCAACAATCCAAGCAACATACAAAAACTAGAAGCATAACGAAATAAATTTCCTTGAGATGAAAAAAATTTTAGAACAACTCGTTTAAATCTTTGCATTATGACACCTCGATATCATCACTTATCTATATTTTAACCAGCTTATAAAAAAATAAACAAAGGCTAGAAAGCAACTTTCTAGCCATATTTTAACTAATTAATTTAAATCCATCATCATAATCAACAATTACAGTACTTCCATTTTTTATTGTTCCTTTAATCATTTCACGAGCAATCAAAGTTTCGATGTTAGATTGAATAAATCTTTTCAATGGACGAGCCCCAAATGTCACATCAAAACCATATTCACTAATAATTGCTTTAGCACGATCAGTTACATTAATATCTATCTTTTTATCCTCTAAACGTTGTGATAATTGATTAATGAACTTATTAATGATTTTGTTAACTACACCTTGATCAAGAGAATTAAAGTAAACAATTTCATCAATACGATTTAAAAATTCTGGTTTAAAATGATTTTTTAATTCATTATCAATTGCCGCTCTAGTTTCTTCATTATTCCCTTCTAATAAATAATTAGAACCAATATTCGATGTCATAATAATGATAGTATTTTTGAAACTTACTAAATTCCCTTTAGAATCAGTAATTCTTCCATCATCCAAAACCTGTAATAAAATATTAAACACTTCCGGATGAGCTTTTTCAATTTCATCTAATAAAACAATACTATAAGGATGACGACGCACCGCTTCAGTTAATTGTCCACCTTCTTCATATCCAACATATCCTGGAGGAGCCCCTACCAAACGAGACACACTAAATTTTTCCATATATTCTGACATATCAATTCGAACAATATTTTTTTCAGTATCAAATAATTGTTCAGCAAGCGATTTTGCTACTTCTGTTTTACCAACTCCCGTAGGTCCTAAGAATAAGAAACTTCCAATTGGACGATTTTCATCATTAATACCTGCACGTGATCTTAAAATTGCATCAGTAACTTTTTCAATCGCATCATCTTGTCCAATAACTCTAACTTTCAAAGCTTCATCTAAGTGTAATAATTTTTCACGTTCAGATTCCATAAGTTTATTTACAGGTATACCAGTCCAACGAGCAATTACTTCACTGACTGTTTCTACTGTTACCTTTTCCTGTAATAAATCATCTTCTTTTTTAGAAGCTTCAAATTGACTTATTTCTTTTTCAATTTGCGGTAATGTCTGATATTTTATTTTAGATGCTTCTTCTAAATTGCCTTCTGTTTGATATTTTTCTTTTAATGCTTCTAAACGAACTTTTTGATCTTTCAATTCTTTAATATGATCCAAAGATTTCTTTTCTTCTTGCCATTTATCACTCAAACCTTTTACTTGTTCATCTAACGAAGCAATACGACTCTTAATTTCAGCTAAACGCTTTTCATTATCTTCGTTTCTATCTTCCTTTTCAATTGAAATACGTTCCATTTCCAAACGATTTTTCTCACGCGTAATCGTATCAAGTTCCTCAGGCAAAGAATCAATTTCCATACGAATTGAAGCACATGCTTCATCAATTAAATCAATTGCTTTATCTGGTAAAAAACGATCAGTAATATATCGCTGTGACATATTTACAGCACCAATAATCGCACTATCAGTTATTTGAACTCCGTGATGTGATTCAAATGAATCTTTCAAACCACGCAAAATTGCAATTGTATCATCTTGATCAGGTTCATCAACTTGAACCTTTTGAAATCTTCTTTCTAATGCCACATCTTTTTCAATATACATACGATACTCATCTAAAGTTGTTGCTCCAATACAATGAAGTTCACCACGTGCTAACATCGGTTTTAATAAGTTTGCAGCATCCATTGCACCATCAGTTTTACCAGCACCAACTAACTGATGAATTTCATCAATAAATAAAATGACATTACCTTCTGCTTTTTTTATTTCATTTAAAACAGCTTTTAGACGTTCTTCAAATTCTCCACGATATTTAGCCCCAGCAACTAATGCCCCCAAATCTAATTCATATAAAGTTTTATTTTGTAAAGAAACAGGCACATCGTTTTTAAAAATACGCCACGCTAAACCTTCTACAATTGCTGTTTTACCAACTCCTGGTTCACCAATTAAAATTGGATTATTCTTAGTTTTACGCGATAAAATTTGAATCACACGACGAATTTCTTCATCACGTCCAATTACTGGATCAAGTTTTCCATCAGCTACATCTTTAGTCAAATCACGTCCATATTTTTCTAATACTTCATATTGATTTTCAGGATTTTGATTATTTACCATGTTTCCACCCCGCATTTCATCAATAACTTTCTTTACATCTTTACGATTTAAATTGAATTCATTTAATAAATCTTTAATCCATGAACTATTTAAATCAAATAGAGCCATGATTAAATGTTCCACACTTAAATACTCATCTTTAAACTTAGACATTTGCTTATCAGCTAAACTAAATAACTGATTCAAATCATAAGAAAGACGAATGCTATTTATATCCACATTATTTACAATCGGTTTATTTTGTAATCTTGCAGTTAAACTATTTTGTAATCTAACAATATCAACATTACATTTTACTAACACCCGATACATAATACCTGCATTATCTTCTAATAATGCCAATAAAAAATGTTCTACATCTACTACCTGATGATTCATTTCACTAGCCATCTTAATAGCTTTTTGAATCGCTTCTTGCATCTTAGTTGTCCATTTTTCAATGTTCATTTCCATCACTCCTTTGGCACTCTATCTACCTAAGTGCTAATTACATTATACACCTTATTTTAGCACTGTCAACTATCAAGTGCTAAAATATATATTTTTTTAATATTTAGTCCACTTGATATTTTTATATATTCAAAGTAAAATTAAATTGACAATATTATTAAGGGGAGCTTGTTGTACAGGCTGAGAGGAAGGTATTACCTTCGACCCATAACCTGATTTGGATAATGCCAACGTAGGGACATAACACACTATGATTTTAGTGAGTATATCTATTTGGTATACTCATTTTTATTTTATTGCTAACCCTTATATAATTTTGTCAAAATAGATTATATGGAGGTAAAATATGCTTGGCGAAAAGCTAAAAAATGTAAAAAAATTGAATCCACTAGTGCATAATATTACTAATTATGTAACTGTAAATGACTGTGCAAATATTTTAATTGCCTGTGGTGGTGCCCCAATTATGTCAGATGAAATTGAGGATGTTGAAGAAATTACTTCAATTTGTTCTGCATTAAATATCAATATTGGAACACTTAATCACCTTACTATCCCTTCCATGTTTGAAGCTGGAAAAATTTCCAATAAATTAAATCATCCTATTTTATTAGATCCAGTTGGAGCTGGTGCATCTACATATCGCACCAATACAGCCAAAAAACTAATCGAAGAAATTCAATTTTCTGTTATTCGCGGAAATATTTCAGAAATCAAAGCACTAGCTGGAAATAGCGCCACAACTAAAGGTGTTGATGCCAGTGAAGACGATGCAATAACTCTTGATAATATTGATCAAATTGTTACTTTTGCTAAAGAATTTGCAAAAAAAACTAATTCAATAGTAATTATTACTGGTGCTAAAGATATTATTGCAAATAGTGAAATTGCTTATGTTGTTTCAAATGGTCATCCTATGATGAGTAAAATCTCTGGTACAGGCTGTATGCTTAGCGCAATGACTAGCGCTTATATTGCTGCTAATCAAGACGATATGATTGGTGGATGTTTGGCTGCTATTTGTGCTATGGGAATTTGCGGTCAAAGAGCTTTTGATAGATTACAAAAAAATGAAGGAAATCTTACTTATAAAAATAAAATTTTTGATGAAATTTTTAATTTAACTAGTGATATTTTAGAAAAGGAAGCGCAATATGAAATTAAATAAAAAATCACTTTTACTATATGCTGTTACTGATCGAAAATGGAGTGACAATGATACTTTCTACACTCACATTGAAGAATCTCTTGAAGGTGGCGTAACTTTTCTTCAACTTCGTGAAAAAAATTTAGACACAGATTCTTTTTTTAAAGAAGCTATTAAAATAAAAGAACTTTGTAAAAAATATAACGTACCGTTCATTATTAATGATAATGTTGAAATTGCTTTAAAATCTAATGCCGATGGTATTCATGTTGGACAAGATGATATGAACGCTAAAGAGGTACGAAAGCTTATTGGAAATGATAAAATTCTTGGAATTTCTGTTCAAACTGTAGAACAGGCACTCCTTGCCCAAGAGCAAGGTGCTAATTATTTAGGAGTTGGATCAATCTTTACAACAACTTCAAAAGATGATGCAAAAAATGTAAGTATTAACACATTAAAAGAAATTTGTAATGCCGTTAACATTCCAGTAGTGGCAATTGGCGGCATTGACAAAGATAATATTAAACAACTTTCTAAAACTGGAATTAACGGTATTGCTGTTATTAGTGCCATATATGCAAACAAAAACATAAAAGAAGCAACCGCAACCCTTAAAAAGCTTGTTAAAGAAACAGTAAAATGATCATTACTGGTGCAATTTTTGATATTGATGGTACACTTATTGATTCCATGAAAATTTGGGATAATTTAGGTGAGAGATATTTACTAAAACTTGGCATTCAGCCCGAAGCTAATCTTTCAAAGATATTATATCCAATGACTTTAAATGAAAGTTGTATTTATTTAAAAAAACATTACTCTTTAGCTTATTCAACAAATAAAATAAAACAAGATCTTTTAAAAATTCTAAATGACTTCTATTATTTTGAAGTACCTTCAAAAAAAGGAATTACTTCATTTTTAACAACACTAAAAAAATTAAATATTCCAATGGTTTTAGCAACTTCAGGTAATAAAAAACTATCTATAGCAGCTTTAAAAAGGTTAAATCTTCTAAAGTACTTTGAAGCCATTTTTACATGTGATGAATTACAAACAACAAAAAAAGAACCTGATATTTTCTATAAAGCTGCTCATTATATAAATAGTAAACCTCAACATACATTGGTTTTTGAAGATAATTTAGATGCCATAAATACAGCAAAAAAAAATGGTTTTATCACCATAGCAATAGAAGACAAATCTAATATTTATAATAAAGAAATTTTAAAAACATCAGCAGATTACTATTTAAACAACTTTAATAATGATTTTTTTAAAATATTTTAAAAATATATTCTTAAAATTACTTGTCATAAAATTAAAAGAACCTTTAAATTAAGTTATCATAAATTTAAAAAGTTCACTTGATTTAGAAAGAAAATATAAAAATAATTTAATCTAATCACAAATAAAAACAAGTTAATTTTCAGTAAAAAACAGAATATTATTTATGAATCTCCTGAATTAATAGTACATCAAACCCCTGTGATTTTAGAAAATCTAGTGCTGTCTCGACTATATAATTGTTCTTTTCATTTTGTGACTTTTTGGATTCTTAAATGATTCATAGTCAAAAAAATTGAACTTTTCTCCAGTAAGAAGCATGTAATAAATACTGATTAACATCATTCTTACAATAGCTATATATCCATGATTCTTCTATACTTTTGATTAAAACAACTGTTTTTTTATAGCTACAAGTTAATAATAATTTAAAATACTATCTTGCTTTATTGATTCAAACTGATTCAGATCAGCGTCAATTTCAAAAATGATAAAAAAATCTAAGTATTTTATCTTTGTTTTTGTATCTGTCATGAATGAGTTTTATGATTTTATCTTCATCAATAACTTCAATCTTGGCAGCTTGAACTATTAAAAAAAAGATTAAAAACACTAAAAACAAAATCCAAGATTTACCAGTAGATTCCATACAAACATCAAAACATCTAAATTAAATACGCCATTTTTTAAATTACAGAAGTCAAAGTTAAAAGAAACAGTATTGACTACTAATCTGCAAAATATCACTATATCAGAATATTCTATATAGCATAAAATTGCTTACTCTCCTTCTCGTACTCTATAGTATCCCATCTCTATTTAGAAATACTACATTTAGAAATACTACAAAAACAATTGAAAAGAAATTATTTTAAATAAAATATTTGTGTCTGACCAACAAAGGCGGACAGAATGGAGGAAAATATGAAAACAGCATTAACAATTGCCGGAAGCGATTGTTCCGGCGGTGCAGGAATCCAAGCGGACATTAAAACAATGTCAGCTCATTACATTTATGCAATGAGTGTGATTACTGCACTAACTGCTCAAAATACATTAGGAGTAACTGATATCTTGGAGGTTTCTCCATCATTTCTGTTAGCACAACTTAATGCGATATTTACAGATATCTTTCCAGATGCAGTTAAAATTGGGATGGTTTCTTCAGCCAAACTAATTGAAGTTATTGCAGAAAGATTATGCTATTATAAAGCACAAAATATTGTAGTTGATCCTGTAATGGTTTCAACATCTGGTTCAAAATTAATCCAAGATGATGCTTTAGATGTTCTAAAAGAAAAACTATTCCCTATTGCTACAGTTATTACCCCTAATGTTTTGGAAGCAGAAATTCTTTCAAATACTAAAATAAGTACTAATCTTGACATGGAAAACGCTGCAAAAAAAATTGCAAATAATTATAATTGTTCCGTTTTAATCAAAGGAGGGCATAATATCAACGATGCAAATGATTTCCTTTTTAAAGATGGAAAAGGATACTGGTTCTATGGTAATAAAATAGATAATCCTAACATACATGGTACAGGTTGTACATTATCATCGGCTATTGCTTCTAATCTTGCCAACGGTATGGAACTTAAATCAGCGGTTGAAAATGCCAAAAAATATATATCAGATGCCCTTTTAAGTCAACTTAATTTAGGAAAAGGATCCGGTCCACTAAATCACCTTTTTATTTTTGACAAATAAAAAATAAGAAATACTATCTACCAATGTAAATAGTATTTCTTTTTATTTATCAACAATTATTATTTTCCAAAATATCTATCAAGTAAACCTTGGAAAGCTTTACCATGTCTTGCTTCATCACGTGCCATTTCATGTACAGTATCATGGATAGCATCTAAGTTAGCAGCTTTAGCTTTTTTAGCTAATTCAGTTTTACCCATTGTAGCTCCATTTTCAGCTTCAACACGCATTTCAAGATTTTTCTTAGTAGAATCAGTTACTACTTCTCCTAATAATTCTGCAAATTTTGCAGCATGTTCAGCTTCTTCATAAGCAGCTTTTTCCCAATATAATCCAATTTCAGGATATCCTTCACGATGAGCAACACGTGCCATTGCTAAATACATACCAACTTCAGAACATTCACCTTCAAAATTAGCTCTTAATTCTTTTTTAATTTCTTCATCAACATCTTTAGCTACACCAACAACATGTTCAGCAGCCCAAGTCATTTCTCCAGTTTGTTCTACAAATTTATCAGCACCTACTTTACATACTGGACATTGTTCAGGTGCTTTATCTCCTTCATAAACATATCCACATACAGAACATACAAATTTCGCCATTATAATTTCCTCCATTTTATATTTTATCGTTATCGATAACGATTACTAATATTAGTATACTATATTTTTTTCAAAAGTCAATACAAATAAATAATTAAAATACCATTTTTATTTCAAAACAATCTTCATATCAACAAAATATTCTATATCTATAATTATACTCCCTCTAAATTTTATGTCCATCAGCAACTAAAATAATAAGAAAATTAATTCCATCTCTGCTACTTATCGTTTAATTGCTATAACCACATTACAATTCATTGTATTTAAATTACTTTGCTATATTTTTTACTTTGGCTTTATCAATAGAAATGTTCCAAAAAAATAATTACATCGACACAATTAAAGTGAATGACTTTAAATTTTCAATAATTCATAAATTTCATTTTTACATAACTTAATTTTCTAGTAAAAACATCTTCATTTCATCATTCCAATGAATATTTCTGTAAAAAATTCAACATAATTACCAACATTAACCTCTTTTAATATTTCTAAAACAACTCTGGAAATATCACACAAAAAACGGGCAGTATGCCCGTTTTTGCATTATACCACTAAACAAATAAATTTATTAATTCGTTATAGTTCTTTTAAAATTAATCTTCTTTTCTTCTTAATAATGCATATCCAGCAACACTTAATAAAGCAATTCCTGCAAACATTCCTACTAAGCTTTCATCACCTGTTTTTACACTTACAGTTGTATCACCTTTATTTACTGGTGTTTTTACTGTTTGTAAGTTAGCGATTGCTTTTGCAAGAACATCTTTTGCATTATCTACTTCAACTTGCGTTGCAGTTGGATTATCAAATACTGCTTTAGCTTCATTTAGGGCTTTTGTTAATCCATCAAATGTTGCTTTGGTATAATTTGCACTATTTAATCCATTAGCCTGATTAATTAAGTC
>JAGZCC010000043.1 GCA_018369555.1 Thomasclavelia spiroformis | reverse complement strand
AGATGAAAGTGGTAATTGGTCAACTGTATATACTAATACAACTGGGGCTAAAACTGGTTATACATTTATCATTGATATGAATGATAAAGTAATTAAGGATGTTAAAGTAACAATTACCTCATATGCAACTGAAGCAGGATCGCCTTATCCAGGTGTCGCTGAAATTGAAGTATATCAAACTAGTGATAATACAAAGTTAAAAGAAATTTTGGATTTAGTAAATGAAAAAATTGATGATGGCTATGATAAAGACCATACAACAACAGATAGTTGGAATACTTTTGAAGAAGTATACAAAGATGCTAAATTAATGTGTAAAAAAGATACGTATTCACAAGTAAGTATTGATGAAACAAGTGAATTATTAACTCAGGTTTTAGATCGATTAGTATTAAGAGGAGATGTAACAAAACTAAGTGAAGCAGTAAAAGACTGTGAAGAATTAAAAGAAGTAGATTATACACCAGCAACTTGGCAGGAATTTAATGATAAATTAACAGTTGCTAAAAATATTGTTTTAGATAACAGTAATTCAAGTCAAGAAGATGTAGATGATGCACTAGAAGCATTATTGATTGCTAAAGCTGCTCTAGTAAAAGTAGCTGATAATAAAACAGCGTTAAAGATTGCACTAGATTTAGCAAATGACATCACTGATGAAGATTTAGCTAATGTCGTACCAGCAGTAGTTGATGAATTCAAGGCAGCAAGGCAACAAGCTAATGATGTCTATAATAATGCAGGTGCAAGTCAAGTAGAAGTAAATAATGCTTTTGATCGTCTGGCTAATGTAATGCAGATGTTAGAATTTGTAAAAGGTGATAAAACTGTATTAAAAGCATTCATTGATCAAGTAAGAACTCTAAAAGCTGAAGATTATCGTGAAGCAACATGGACATCTTTTAAAGAAGCTTTAGAAAAAGCAAATAAAGTATATACAAATGATAATGCAATGCAACCAGAAGTAAATGAAGCATATACTAATTTAGTAACAGCATTCTTGAATTTAAGATTAATTCCAGATAAGAGTTTATTAGAAGAATTAATCAATCAAGCAGAAAGGTTAAATGCTGCTAATTATACAAAGGCATCATATGCTCAAGTAATAGATGCTTTAGGTGGAGCAAAAACAGTATTTGATAATCCAGAAGCAACACAAGTAGAAGTAGACAATGCAAAAGATGTATTGACAAAAGCAATTGCAGGATTACAAACAGTAACAACTGATAATACAGTAAAAACACCATTAAATAAAGGTGATACAACAAGTTTAAAAACAGGTGATAAAAGCTTAGCAGGATTGTTTGCAGGGTTTGCGTTATTAGGTTTAGCTGGAATTGGATTAATAAAAAGAAAAGAAAATTAATAATTAATAAGAGATTTCAAAAACTATCGTAATAGTTAAGAAATCTCTTTTTGATATGCCACGCATGGCATGAAACTAGGTGGTGAAAGTCCACTGTGGGGGTTTCGTACTACTAACCACTAGCCAAAGAGTTAGAAAAATACATTAGGGCTGGATAAATTATTACAGGATAGCCAACATGGATAAATATTTAAAGAAAATAAACTCGTGGATGAGAAGAAGAATACGAATGATATATTGGATAAGATGGAAATTAGTGAAAACGAAGTATAGAAATTTACAAAAGTTTGGTATCAACAAAAGAAAGGCATTGGAATGGGCAAATACAAGAAAAAGCTACTAGCACACAGCCAGTAGCTTTATACTCTCTAGAACACTTACAAATGAAAGATTAAAAAGATATAGATTTATAAGTACGCTAGACTATTAAAATTCTATAAACTTATGAAACGCCGTGTAGGGAACCCTATATACGATGTTGTAAAAGGGACGAAAGATTTTAATTCTTAGCTCCTGTTCGCTTGTATTTTAAATATAAATCTTAAGAGGGTGAAAGATTAAATTTAAGTACAACTTGAATTAGGTTAAATTAAATTTTAGAAAAAGGGTAAGGTGTGATAATGATTAATGAAATAACTAAGATATTGAAAATAGAAGGCTAGTCTTATTGTTAAATAATAGTGTTTTTGAAAATGATTTTAAAGATTGAATATACAATAATGGTTCTAGAATGAGTATAATTAATTATTAATATTATAACATTTTATTTATGTTTATTTTATGTAAAAATGAAGTATTGTTATTGCTATATTTTGTTATTTATGTAATAATGACTATATTGATAGATGTTGGAAACGCTATCAATTCTAAAGGAAGGAAAAGGACATAGATTATGAAGGACGTAAAAATTAAAGTAGCCAATGCCTTATTGGTTGGGGGAATGGTATTAAGTACTGTTTCACCACAATTATTAGGGGTTCAGGCTAGAAATGATGCAGCTGCGTTACTTAATACTGAACAGGAAACAACTGATATAGTTAACCTTGCTAAGGGTAAAACAGCAACTGCTAGCGAAGAAGAGCCAGGAACAGAATTTAAAGCTACTAAGGCGGTTGATGGAATTGTTAATCGTGATGTAGCAAATAAAGCTGATCAATCTCGTTGGGGAACTAATCAACTTGATGGGACTGAAGAAGCTTGGTTAAAAGTTGATTTAGGTGAAACTAAAACTTTTCAATCATTTGTAATTGCGTGGGAAAGACAAAATATTACCGGATATCAAATTCAAATATCAAATACAGGTAATAACGATTGGGAAACAGTTTACACTAAAGATGGTAATGGAGAAATTTCTGATGTAGTAGAAACGATTCATTTAAATGAAGCAGTAACTGCCCAATATGTACGTTTACTAGTTACTGGATATAATGGTAAATATGTTAACGGCAATCCAAATGCTGATTGGAAATCAGTTTCAGTATATGAATTCCAAGTATATGAAAATGATATTCCTGATGACTTATTGCCAGATGAAAACTACAATCGTGAAGGAAAAGCAACAGCTAGTAATTTTGAAAGTGGAACATCATTTACAGCTGATAAAGCTATTGATGGAAATACTAAAGATAAAGCTTCACGTTGGGCAACTGATACTAATTCTAGTAATTTAGCTCGAACATTGACAATTGAGTTACCAGTAAGTCAACGAGTAAGATCTTTCAAGATTTTTTGGGAAAGAGCAACTATTGAACAATATACGATTTCAGTATCTAATGATGGCACAACTTATGAAGACGTCTATACAAGCAGTAAAGCTGTAAGTGAAACTGAAGAAGTTATTACTTTAGATAAAGCTGTATGGGCAAAATATGTTAAGTTAAACGTTACTAAATATAATGGTGGTAGCAATAATTGGCCAAATGTTTCGTTATATGAATTTGAAGCATATGCTAAAGCGCCAAAAGTTGAAAGCCCAGATATTGAAGCTGATGATACAGCGAAAGAAGCTGCTGCTAAGTTAAAAACAGCACCTACTTTTAATGAAGATAAAACAGCTTTAGTTTTACCAGAAGTTCCAGAAGGATTTAAGGTTGAATTTTTAGCTGATTTAGAACAAATTGTTGCAAAAGATGGTAAGATTTATCAGCCATTAACAGATACAGCAATAAAAGGAATTTATAAAGTAACAAAAGGTGAAGAAACAGCAGAATCTAAAACAGAATTCACGCTAACAATTCCAGGAATTCATGAAACAGCTGGAGAAAATACAAAACCAACTGTAGTTCCTGAATTGGCTGAATGGCATGGAAAAGCTGGTGATTTTAAAGTAACATCAAATACACGTTTAGTAATTGATGCTAATGCCAAAGATATTGCTACTAAAGCAGCACAAGCATTCCAAGTAGATTATAAAGAGGCTACTGGAAAGGAATTAGCAATTGTAACTGATGAAACAGCTAAACCAGGAGATATCTTCTTTACTAAAGATACTACTAATAATTTAGGTAAAGAAGGATATATTATGGATATTGATGATATCGTAACAATTAAAGCAGAGCAAGCAACTGGGGCATATTGGTCAACTAGATCAATGTTACAAATTTTAAAATTAGAAGATGACACAATGCCAAAAGGATTGACTCGTGATTATCCTAAGTATTCAGTACGTAGTTTTAGTTTAGACGTAGCTCGTAAACCGGTTTCAATGGAAACATTAAATTCTATTGCTAAAGAAATGGCGTATTATAAGATGAATGATTTCCAAGTGCATTTAAATGACAATTTAATTTTCTATGAAGATTATGGTTCAGTTGAAACTGCGATGGAAAAAGCATATACAGGATTCCGTCTAGAATCTGATATTAAAAAAGGACAAGTAATTGAAGGTGATTCTAAAGGTGTTGCTAATGCTGCTGATTTGACTTCAAAAGATTTATCTTATTCTAAGAAAGAATTTAGAGAATTTATTTTAGACAGTCGAGAAATGGGTGTTAATATTGTTCCTGAATTTGATGCTCCAGGACATTCTGGTGCTTTCATGGATGTTCGTCCAGATTTACATTTAAAGAAAACAGTTGAAGGAAATGCTGCAAGAGCAGGGGAACAATTTGACTTATCTGATGAACATTATGCTGATAGTTCTAACTTTGTTAAAAAGTTGTGGGATGAATATTTAACAGAAGATATGTTTGATTCAAGTATGGTAGTTCATGTTGGTACTGATGAATATTATGGTGATGCAGAAGCATTCCGTAAATTCTCTGATGATATTATTGGACATGTTCAAGAAACTAACCCAACTGTACGTATGTGGGGAAGTTTATCACATAAAAGAGGAAATACACCAGTTCGTAGTAAAAATGTACAAATGAACTGTTGGTATAATCCTTATGCACAACCAAAAGATATGTATGAACAAGGATACCAATTAATCAATACAGTTGACGGTGATTTATACATGGTACCTGCTGCAGGATATTATGGTGATTACTTAAATACACAAAGATTATTCAATAATTGGCAAGTTAATCGTATTGGTGGTGTAGAAATTTCTGCAGCATCTGAACAAATGTTAGGAAGTACATTTGCAATTTGGAACGATAGTATCGATACTCGTGCTAATGGTATTAGTGAAGTAGATATTTATGATCGTTTTATTCAAGCGGTGCCAGCTCTTGCTTCTAAAAACTGGGGTGACGCTAAAGAAACAACTTATGCTCAATTAACTGAAACAGTTGAACAATTAGGTGATGCACCAGGTCATAATCCATATCATAAAGCATCTTCTAAAGATGGAAAATATATGGAATATAAATTTGAAGCTAATGATACTAAAGGTGATGCATCAGAAAATAATCGTGATTTATTAACTGATGTTAATGCTAAATTTGAAAAAGGTGCGTTAACATTAAGTGGTGATGAAAGTTACGTGACAACACCAATTGAAAAATTAGCGACAGGAAATACATTAGAATTTGATATTACATTAAATCAAGAAGCTAAACCAGGAGAAATTTTATTTGAAGCAGATGCACCAGGTAATGAACGTTATGAGCATGATATTCGTATCTTAGATGATGGTACTTTAGGATATAAACGTGAATTATATGAATTCTCATTTGGATATAAGTTACCAGTTGGTCAAAAAGTTCATTTAGCTATTAGTACTGACGGCATTCGTACTTACTTATTCGTCAATGGAGAAAAATATAATGCAGTTGGTAAATATGTAGATGAAACTGGTGAAGTAAAACAGGATAATATTAAACCAGGTATAAGTCTTGGAAATAATAATGGTGGATACGGTGTAGGAACACTATTATTACCAATTCAAAGAATTGGTTCAACAAATAATGCAATTGATGCAACAATTGATAATGTAGTTGTTAGTGAAGGAATTCAAAAAGATACTACAATTCTTGATGGTAAAACTTTCACTGTAACAACAAACAATGAACAATCAGATATGGGTACAGAAGGACCTGTTAGTTATGCATTTGATGGTAATTTATCAACAATTTGGCATACATCTTATAGCCCATATAAAAACTTGCCTGCAGAAGTTATTGTTGATATGAACAAAACATATGATATCAATAAATTAACATATATGCCTCGTTCAAATGGAACAAACGGTAATATTACTAAATATTCATTATATTACCAAGCAGAAAATAGTGATGAATGGGTTCCAATTGTTGAAGAAGGAACTTGGGATGGTAATGGTGAAGAAAAAATAATTAAATTTGACCAAGTAACAGCTAGAAAATTAAAATTTATTGCACATGATGGTGTAACAAATAATCCAGGTAAACCATTTGCCGCTGCTGCTGAATTCTATGTTCATCAGGTAGCATCTCAACAACCAGACGTTGAAGTAGATAAAGAATTGTTATCAATTGGAATTGCAGCTGCAAAAGAAATAACTCAAGAGCATTTAGACACTGTGGTTCCAGTAGTAGCAAAAGAATTTAAAGAAGCGCTTGCTAATGCTGAAGCAGTTTATGCTGATGCTAAAGCAACACAAGCTGAAGTAAATAATGCATTTGACAGACTTGCAAGTGCAATGCAAATGTTAGACTTTATCAAAGGTGATAAAGCAACCTTAAAAGCATTTATTGATAAAGTAAGTGGTTTAGAAGGTAGCAAATATACAGAAGCTACATGGACACCATTTAATGATGCGTTAACAGCAGCAACTAATGTATATAACGATGAAAATGCAATGCAAGAAGAAATAAATACAGTGTATACTGAATTAGTAAAAGCGTTTGTAAACTTAAGATTCATTCCAAATAAAGATTTATTGGAAGATCTAATTAATAAAGCTGAAGGATTAAATGTAGCGAATTATACAAAAGCATCATATGCTTTAGTAACAGGGGCTTTAGAAGAAGCTAAAGCTGTGTTCAATAATCCAAATGCAACACAAGAAGAAGTAGATAATGCAAAAGATGTTTTAGCAAAAGCAATTGCAGGATTACAAACAGTAACAACTGATAATACAGTAAAAACACCAGTAAATAAAGGTGATACAACAAGTGTAAAAACTGGCGATGATGCAGTAGTAGGAACATTAGCAGGACTTGCTTTATTAAGTGTTGTTGGAGCTAAAATTCTTAGAAAAAAAGAAGATTAATAAACAATAGAGATTTCTAAAGTACTACTTAGAGTAGTTAAGAAATCTCTTTTTTTTTATGTTAAATATTGATTTTAATAGGGAATTAAATTAAGTGTAAGATTTTACTAATTTTTGTAAGATTTTACTAGTCTTGTGATGTTATAATTTAATTAGATAATTTTGTGAAAATTAAACTATATATGAATAAGATTATAATCAAGTGATTTTAATATTATAAATTTAGACGAAAGGAGGAAAAACTGATTTGGACAAAGATATAAAATCATAGGGGTTTGTAATAAATTATATTTATGTGGGCTTAAAAATTCAAAAAACTAAATGTTTTAAAATCACTTGTTTTATAAAATATTAAGGGAAGAGAAGTGTTATGAAATGATAATAAATGACAACAAGTTAATTAAGAAGATCTTGAGTTTTATCATTTGTATATGCTGTTTGATTAGTTTATTATCGCAGTCTATTGTAGTGGGCAATGCATGGGATTTAGATGATAAGCTGAATATAGCTAGCGATGGTGATGCTTATGCACAGTCAACAATTGCAACAGTTGGCGATGTTACATTTTTAAATGATGGAAATTATCAAACTGTTTGGTCAGCGAAGACATCTATGGCATATGCAGGAGTTAAATTACATAATAAGTATAGTATTGATAAGGTTAGAGTTGTTTTTAAAAATTATGGTGAAAATTATGATAACCAATTAAATTTTAAATTTTCATATTATGATAGTAATACAAATCAATTGATAGATTTGTATAGTGGATCAAATTATGATGAAAATAATGATACAACAAATGTTGGTCATAAATATTATAGTGAATATGTATTACCCAAAGCAATTGTTACTAATGAAATTAAAGTAACTATTACTAGTAATAGTAGCCAAGATATGGCAATTATTGCAGAGATTGAAGCATTTGGACAAAAGTATGATGAATCTTTAAATCCAACTAATTTAGCACTTAGAAAAAAAATTACCGCATCAAATACCGATTATGGAAGAAATCCTGAAAGCATTGTTGATGGAAATAAAAAAAATTATTGGGATGGCGGAAAATATGGTGCTAATGGCCAATACTTTATTATTGATTTAGGTGAAGAATGTGTTATTGAAGAAATGAAGGCAACACCAGTTTTAGAAAAGAATCGATATTATTTGTATTATATTGAAGTAAGTTTGGATGGGGAAAAATGGCAAAAAGTTGCAGAGCGTGAAGAGATTTATGGAACATCAGATTCTTTTGAAGATGAAACGTATACTTTTGAGTCTTTAAATACGAGGTATATTAAAGTTAAAATGACTTATAACAGTGCTAATTCCTCAGTGCATATGGCTGAATTTGAAGCTTGGGGCTTTGTAGCTAGTGAAGATGAAAATGTTGCTTTGCATAAAAATGTTTCAGCTACTAATTCAGATAATGGAACAGTACCTGATGTAATTACTGATGGTTCTGTTGCTGGGAAATTCTGGGATGGTGGTGCGGCATCTAAGGAATCGCCACAGAGTTTTATAATTGATTTAGGTAGTGGTTATTTTATCAATAAAATGAAAGCTTATCCATATGTTGATGGTATTCGATATTATGAATATAATGTTGAAGTGAGTTTAGATGGAGCAAATTGGCAAGAAGTTGCCAGAAGAACAGCAGAAGATGGTTTAGCGTATGCTGGTGAAACATTTATTTTTGATCAGCCAGTCAATGCTCGCTTTGTTCGAGTTAATATGACATATAATTCTAAAGTTATTGTTGAACCAACGAATAAAAGTGTACATATGTATGAATTTGAAGTTTATGGAAAAATTGATCCTGATTATCAAGCACCAGTTGGTGATCCTAGTGATCCTGAAAATATTGCTTTTTCAAAGCCGGTATCAAGTCATTTAAATACTAAAGCTATTAGTAATATTAATGATGGTTTTGATGTTACTTATTGTACAGGTGCATTTGCACCAGCGTATTTTGATATTGATTTATTGGAAAATTATGATTTATCAGAAATAATTATTAAAGTGCCGGTAAAAGAAGGGCGTTATTATTATTTTAGTATTTATGGTAGTGTTGATGGTTCTAATTATGATCGTCTTTATAAAGAACGTAGTAAAGATGTTATAGGTGCTGATGGATATAAGATTGATTTAACGAAATTAGATAATTCAACTTATCGAATTGTACGCGTTTATTTAGAATATGTTAGTGATACGAGTGCTTCATTATTGTCTGAGGTAAGAATTCATGGTCAGGCAACTGATAAAAATAAAGAAGTATTAAGAACAGGAACAATTGATGAAATTTTAGATATAGAACCGTATGATAAAACAAGTTACGCTACAGAAATTACTGAAACAGAAACTATAGAAAATGTATATGGTATTATTGATCGTAACTTAGGTGAGAAATATCGTGATTGGTTTACATTTAAATTAGCTAAAAATCCTAAACAAGAATACGCTCAGTATGATTATTATACTGTTAGTGATGCTGATGGTAAAATTTTAATTACAGGAAATGATGGTATTTCATTAGCAACAGGTTTAAATTATTATTTAAAAAATTATTGTAAAGTTAATATTTCTGAGCAAGCTAATCAAACAAAGATGCCAGATAAACTTATTAAGGTAGACAAGACAATTTATCAATATACACCTTATGAAATTAGATATGGTTTTAATTATTGTACCCTTAATTATACTTTTTCATATGCTGATGCAAAGATGTTTCAAAAAGAGTATGATTGGTTAGCGTTAAATGGAGTTAATGTAGTTTTAGATTTAGCAGGACAAGAAGCTGTTTGGATTAAATTTTTAATGAATTTTGGTTATGATTTTGATAGTGCTAAAGATTGGCTTGCGGGACCAACGTATTATGCATGGCAATTTATGGATAATATGGAAGTAATTGGTGGACCGGTATCTGATGAATGGGTAAAGGGACGCTTGGAAATGGCACGTGAAAATCAAAGGTGGAAAAATTCTTTAGGAATGCAGACAGTTCTTCAAGGATATGCAGGAATGGTACCGAACAATTTTACGGATTATCAAGATGTTGAAATTTTGGAACAAGGAAATTGGTGTGGGGTACCACGTCCTGATATGATTAGAACAGATGGTGAACTTTATGATCAATATGCAAAATTATTTTATGAAGCACAAGAGTGGGCATTTGGTAAGACAAGTGATTATTATGCAGTTGATCCGTTCCATGAAGGTGGAAAAAGACCGTCTGATTTAACGGATGATGTTATTTCTAGGGAGGTATTAAATTCGCTTTTGGAATATGATCAAGATGCCGTTTGGATGGTTCAGGCTTGGTGGAGTAATCCAACTAATGATTTGTTAAAAGGAATGGGTAATGATCGTGAAGATCATGTAATTATTTTAGATTTAAATGGATTAAATGATGCGTATGATTCATACTGGGATAAAACAGAATATAATGGTACAGTATTAGAAAATGATGAGTTTAATTCGACAAGTTGGGTATGGTGTATGCTTGAAAATTATGGTGGTAATCCATCAATGGATGGAAGACCAAAAGAAATTATTAATCGAATTAATAAAGCATCTACTCAAGCTGAACATATGAAAGGAATTGGATTTATCTCAGAGGCAACTTATGATAATCCAATGATATATGAATTGCTTTTAGATATGGCATGGCAACCAGATACTATTGATTTAGATGATTGGCTAGATGAATATGTATTGAGGCGTTATGGAGATTATTCTGAAAGCGCACGAGAAGCTTGGGATATTTTATTGAAGACTGTTTATAGTCGAAGTGGTAAAACAACTGATGTTATTGCAAGAAGCGATCCTAGTTTAGTGCAATATGGTTTACCATACACTGCTAGTGAATTAGAAGAAGCATTGGAATTATTGTATAAAGATTATGATAAATTATCTGCAAGTGAAGCATATCGTTATGATTTGACTGAAATCATGCGACAAGTAGTAAATAATTATGCTGTTGTAAGATTAGGTGATTTAAAGACGGCATATGATGCTAAAGAAATAGATAATTTTAAATCATTAAAAGAACAATATTTAAATGCAATTGATCTTTTAAATGAAGTATGTGGAACACAACAAGATTTATTGATTGGTGAATGGGTAGGCCGTGCTGTTGATTGGGCAAAAGATACTAATAGTGACGATTTTGCCTATGATTCAATGATTATAAATGCTAAAACATTAATTACTGTATGGGCTCATTCAACAACTTTAGGTACTTATGCTTATCGTAATTATGAGGGAATGATTGAAGATATTTATAAAGTTATATGGCAAGCATATTTGGATCAAAGTGAGGAAATATTAGAATTTGGTAGTGCTAAAACTAATTTAGTTAATTATCATGATTTATGTATGGATTGGATCTATGCTGATTGGGATTTACAAAATTATCAAAGATATGCTGATAATTCGCCTGAAAATGTAAAAACAGTTGTAGAAAGAGTAATTAATGAATGTTCTACTTATGTTGAAGTACCAGAAAATGTAGGTAATATTGCATTAGAAAAAGAAGTTTTTGCTAATCAAGAACGTCCTGATAGCCCTGGAGCTCCAGCTGGTGGTTATGCAACAAATGTAAATGATGGAATAGTTGATACATATTGGGATGGTATTGCTTGGAATGGTGAAGTTACACCATATATCATCATTGATTTAGGAAAAGATTATTTAATTGACCGTATGAATGTTGTTAATTATTATGATGGTAAACGTTATTATGATTATGATCTATATGTAAGTAAAGATAATGAAACATGGCAAAAAGTAGCGAATCGTAAAGAAACATATGGAGAAGCACCATCATTAGTTACTGGTGATACATATGAATTTAGTGCTGATCAAATAACTGCGCGTTATATTAAATTGGTAGGGTTGTATAATTCAGCTAATGAAGGTTTCCATGTAAAAGAATTACGTGCCTATGGTAATGAAATAACAGATAAAACAGCATTAAAGATTGCACTTGATTTAGCTAATGCAATTACTGATGAAGATTTAGAAAATGTAGTAAAAGCAGTAGCTGATGAATTTAAAGCTGCTAGAGATGAAGCTAATGCAGTTTATAACAATGCTAGTGCAACTCAAGAAGAAATAAATAATGCATTTGATCGACTTGCAAGTGCAATGCATATGTTAGACTTTGTAAAAGGTGACAAAACAGCATTAAAAGCATTTATTGATAAAGTTAGTGGCTTAGATTCAACTAAATATACAGAAGCTACTTGGACACCATTTAATGATGCATTAATAGTAGCAAATAATGTATATAACGATGAAAATGCAATGCAAGAAGAAGTAAATACAGCATACAGTGAATTAGTAACAGCATTCTTGAACTTAAGATTAATTCCAGATAAGAGCTTATTAGAAGATTTAATTAATCAAGTAGAAGGATTAAATCTAGCTAGCTATAGTAAAGCAACAGTTCAAGTTGTAAATGATGCTTTAGCAAATGCTAAAAACGTATTAGCAAATAAAAATGCAACTCAAAAAGATGTAGACAATGCTAAAGCTACATTAGAAAAAGCAATCAATAGCTTAGAAGCTAATGTAAATACACCAGCAGATAACACAGTAAGTACACCAGTAAATAATGGTGATACAACAGTAAGTGTTAAAACAGGAGATGAAAGCTCTGTAGGAATGTTTGTGACAATTTCATTATTGACTGTAGCTGGATATATAGTATTAACAAGAAAAGAAGATTAATAAATAATAAGAGATTTCAAAAAACTATTGTATGTGCAATAGAACATGAAATCTCTTTTAAATTAAATTTACTAAATGCATCAAATATATTATAAAGGTACTCAAAAGAGTACCTGATGTTATGAGTTATATAGTTGTTTAAAATATTAATTAAGTATTTTTTTATTTTTGTTAATTGTAATTATAATTATTAAAGAAATAATCATAATACTACCAGTCAATACAGTATTAACTGAATCTCCTGTTTTTACAGATGTTGCTATGTTATTAGATGTTGATGAACTGTTTTCGTCAATAAATGGTAAAACTGTATCAGCAATATCATATCTAATGTTTGTTGTTAAATTACGAGATAGTGAAGTATAATTTAGTACACCTTTTTGTGTTGCAAGATCTAGAACAATATTTCCTTGTTCATTAACACTTACTTTTTCAACATCAATATTAATAGGGTTATCCACTGTCCCAAAAATTCCTTCTGATGTGACATTACCAACTGCTAAACCACTAGCATCTGTATTGTATCCAGTAATTTTAAACATTTCTGGTGTTAATTTTGTAGAATCGACCTTTTTGCCATTCATATTAATTTCAATAGAAGTTATTTTTTCTCCACTATTTGTTACAGTAGCAATTAAGTTGTAAGTATATGTATTGGCTTTATCTACTGGTTGAGATACTTGATTACTAACTAATTTAGGTTGATATGTATTAGTTGATGTTGATAGTGATTTAAACCAAGTGATTGTATCTAATCCAGTATCAGTTGATGCATACACATCTCCGTTTAACATTTTTATCCATGACCAATGTCCACTACTATAAGTTTCATCAGGATAACTAACATTTTCAATTAAACCACAATATACATCACCATCTAATCCGTTTGTTTCACGATAATTTTTAATCGTATTATAAGCTAATTCTGTCCATTTATAATAAATAGTTGGATCATTATAACAATGAACCATAAAAATTGGTACGTTACTTTTTGCGATATTTTCTAGCCAAATATTATAATTATTTAAATATTGATCATAATCATTAGGTTTTTTAAATGTTTTTCCATCAGTATATGGATCATTAGCATCTAAATATTCAGTAGTATTACTATAATCGCCACCAAGACCTTCGATATATTGGTCATTTTTAGCAATTGCAGAACAAGAAATTAAAGCACCTGAAAAATAATTACCATACGTAGCTAACATTCTTTGAGACATTAGTCCACCAGCTGAAAGTCCAGAAATAAACACTTCTTTAATATTAAATTCATCAACTGCTTGATCAATAATGGCTTTTGCTTGTTGGGTATAATCATTGTACCAATAATCAGGTGCTTGGAAAGCTAATACATATGCACCTTTAAAAGCATTTTGTAACTCGTCAGTTGTGTATGTAACTGCTAAACGATTACCAGCTAGTTGAGCATAGTTATTACAAATGCCATCAACCCCACCTTCACCATTTCCATGAAATACTACAATTAATGTATCTCCAGATAGTGGTTTGTAAATTTTTGAAGCTATGCTTGTATAATTTCCAGCACTTCCTTCAACATTACTATAAGTTTCAAATTGATTCGTTTCATAATTAACATATCCAAATGTATTTGCAGTATTTACATTTTGGATAAATTCACTGTTTATATCTAATGCATTAAGATTAGATGTAAACATTGTTGCAATTAACATTGCAGAAATAAATGATAATAAAAATTTTTTAATTCTTTTCATAATAACCTCCTTTTCGTGTTTACTTTAGCATAGGAGAATATTCATTTATTGTTATATATTTGTTTTAATCTTCATTAATTTTTATATATTGTTTTTTCGATATTGTTTTGGGGTAATTTTATATATTTCTTTAAAAATACGATTAAATATTTGAATATTTGCAAATCCGTTATTTAGTGCAATTTCAACAATGGTATTATTTTTATATTTTAAATCTGATAAGCAATGTTCTAAACGAACATTACGTAAATATTCAAAAATTGTAATACCAGTTTTCTTTTTGAAAATATTTGATAAGTATGATTTATTATAATTAGTAATAAGTGCTAGTTTATCTAATGTTATTTTTTGCTGATAATGTTGATTGATGTATTTTATGATAGAAATAACTAATTCATAACTTTCATCATCATGTTTTTCTTTAATATAAAATCCATCAACAATTAATTTCTCAGCTAAGATTTTAATAATTTTTAAAACAATAATATGTGCATCCAATAAGTTGTTTTTTTCATGAGCAGTAACTAATTTAAATAAATAATCAATAATTTCTTTACTAGCGTCTAAATTTGTTTTTAGACTAAAACCATGATCTTTACATTTAGGACAAATACTATCTATATAATCGCGATCAATCAATAAAACGATTCCTTCCAATCCATTTTTAACATCTATATCGTGAATTACTCCTGAATTGACTAATAAAAGTGTCCCAGTTGGAGCAATAATTTTTTCATCTTCCATACATTGTACTTTTAATCCTTTCACAACATAGGTAATCTCGATGCTATTATGCCAATGATAATCGATATAATTGTCTTTATCATGATGGGTATGAAGTAAAGTATAAAATGTATTTTTTGAATAATTAATTCTTTCATGCTTACGCACAACTATACGTTCTCTCATTGTTTCTTATTTTATTCCTTTCACATATAAACTTTTTTAAATATCAATAAATGATATAGATGTTTTTCGTAAAAATAATATCATGTATTACGTGATTCATAAAGTTATAATAAGTAATTAAACACAATATCTTATTTAAGTTTTAGTTTGCAAATTTAGTTAAATTAAAAATGTAACCGTATACTATTGACATTTTGGTAAATATTTTTTATAATTTAGACAGTTAAATAAGTTGTTAAACAGTGTGTAACTAGTAATGTAGGCATTAACTATACTCAACCTTAGAAAGTTTATGACTTTGTAGGATTAGTATTTGTTAATGCCTTTTTTAATAGAAATGCGCGCTTTCTATTAAACATTAGCTAGAAATTATTTGCAACTTAATCGTGAAAGGAGAGAAAGCATGAAAAAAACATATAAGCGAGTGCTTGCAACTTCTATGTCAGCTGCACTTGCGATGACAAGTATGGTTCCAGCATTTGCTAAAACAACTGATGGTAGTATTTCATCACGTGAAGAAAAAAATGCTGAACTTTCGATGAACCTTGCGACACAAGGAATGGTTTTATTAGAAAATAACAACAATGTTCTTCCAATAGCATCAAGTGGAAATGTTGCATTGTTTGGTGGAGGTGCTGCAAAAACTGTAAAAGGTGGTACTGGATCTGGGGATGTTAATCAACGTAGTGTAACAACAGTATGGGATGGATTTAAAAATGCAGGATATACTATTACATCTGAAAGTTGGTTAAAAGAATTTTCTGATTATTATGATAAAGAAACTGGAGGATCATCAGGAGGTCTATGGGGATCACCTAAAGTAGAAGATACACTTATTAGTGATGCTCAAATTGAAGAAGCAAAACAAGGTGGAACAACTACTGCAGTTTATGTAATTGCTCGTAATTCAGGGGAATTTACAGACCGTTTAAACGCAGAAGGTGATTATCAATTATGGAGTAATGAAGAAGAAAATTTGAAAAAAGTAGCAGCCAACTTTGATAACGTAATTGTTGTATTGAATGTTGGTGGAATTATTGATACTAAATTCTTCCATGAAATTGAAGGATTAGATAGTTTATTACTTATGTCACAAGCTGGTATGCGTGGTGGTGACGCTGTTGTA
Organism: Thomasclavelia spiroformis; assembly: GCA_018369555.1. Classification (GTDB taxonomy): domain Bacteria; phylum Bacillota_I; class Bacilli_A; order Erysipelotrichales; family Coprobacillaceae; genus Thomasclavelia; species Thomasclavelia spiroformis_A. Next base: position 2,298 of record JAGZCC010000043.1, on the reverse strand, counting down.
AAAGTATTAAATGGTGAAGTTACACCATCAGGAAAGCTTACAGATACATGGGCAGTAAATTATGAAGATTATTCTTCATCAGAAGGCTTTGGGGCAAATGATGAAAATGTTACACAAGAAGAGTATACAGATGATATTTATGTAGGATATCGTTATTTTGATACATTCAATGTAACACCTGCATATGAATTCGGTTATGGTTTATCATATACAGATTTTAATATAGATGTTAAAGATGTAACTGTAGATGAAGAAAATGTAACAGTAGATGTAAGAGTAACAAATGTTGGTGAAAAATATGCAGGAAAGGAAGTAGTAGAGGTATACTTCTCTGCACCAGATGGGGCTCTTGAAAAACCATATCAAGAATTAGCAACATATGGAAAAACAGATACATTAGCTCCAGGTGAATCACAAGAATTAACATTATCATATGCAACAACTGAAATGTCTTCATATTCACAAGATTTAGCTGCATATGTAATGGAAAATGGAGATTATGTAGTTAGAGTTGGAAATAGTTCAAGAAATACAAGCGTAGAAGCAGTAATTAATTTAGATTCTAATAAAGTTACTGAACAATTAAGTAATCAAATGGTGCAAGATGAAGCAATTGAAACTTTATCAAATGAAGGAGCTACACCATATACATATGAAGGAGAAGCTGAAGAAATTGCAAAAGCTGAAAGATTTGAACTTGATGCAAATGCAATTAAAGTGGAAAATAACGCTTCAGAATATGATGATGAAAGTGTAATTTCATATGTTTATGAAGGTAGTGATTATACAGTAGTGGATCAAGAAGCTAATCCACGTTATACAAAAGCTCCAAGCGGTAGCAATACAACTCCAAGTCAGTTGATTGAACCATATGAAGAAACTATTCAAGTAGTAGAAAAAACAAAAGAAAATCCAACATTATTAGATGTATATCAAGGAACAGTAACAATGGAAGAATTACTTGCAAGTCTTTCTATTGAAGAAATGTCTTACATTGTTGAAGGACTTGGATGGGGTGGCGGAAGCGAACCAATTGTTGGTGCTCAAGCAAATAGTGTAAAAGGTGCTGCCGGCGAAACAACATCTAGATATTATGAAAGTAGAAAAATTCCTAATACTGTTTTAGCAGATGGTCCAGCAGGAATTCGTATTACACAAAGTTATAAAGAAAATGATACAACTTATTATCAATATTGTACAGCCTTCCCAATTGGAACATTAATTGCACAATCTTGGGATAAAGATGTTGCAAAACAATTTGGTGAAGCTATTGGAGAAGAAATGCTTGAAATGGGTGTAACAATGTGGTTAGCACCAGGTATGAATATTCATAGAAATCCATTATGTGGACGTAATTTTGAATATTATTCAGAAGATCCATTAGTAGCAGGAGTAACTGCCGCTTCAACAACATTAGGTGTTCAAAGTAATGAAGGTATTGGTGTAACTATTAAACATTACGCAGGTAATAATCAGGAAAATAATCGTAATGCAGTTAATAATACAATTACAGAACGTGCTTTACGTGAAATTTATTTAAAAGGATTTGAAATTGCAGTTAAGACTGCTAATCCAATGGCTATTATGACATCTTACAATTTAAATAACAGTATGCCAGCAGCTGATGATTATGATTTATGTACAGATATTCCTAGAGGAGAATGGGGATTCAATGGATTAATTATGACAGACTGGGGTGGAGGACAATCAACACCAGTAAACTCTATGCATGCAGGGAATGATTTGATTATGCCAGGTGGATCATCAAAATCAATTGCAAAAGCAACTGGAGTAACACTTCCATTAGGAGATTTACAAAAAGCAACTCGTAATGTATTAAATGTAATTATGGATTCAACACAATTTAAGAAAATTGGTGCTGAAAATGGAGTGGAAGTAGAAATTGGTAAATTTACTGAATCTGCAGGATTAGGATTATTCTTAGCTGCAACAAAATCAGAAGTAACATCAGTAAATAAAACAGCATTACAAATAGCAGTAGATGTAGCAAGCAATATAACAGAAGAAGAATTAGAAAATGTTGTGCCAGCTGTAGCAAATGAACTAAAAGCAGCATTAGAAGAAGCAAAAGCAATCTTAGAAAATGCTACTGCAGATCAAGAAACAGTGGATGCTTCATTTGATCGTTTAGCAACAGCGATTCAAATGCTAGACTTCATCAAAGGAGATAAAGCAGCGTTACGTTCATTCATTGCAAAAGTAGAAAATATAGTTGAAAAAGAATATACACCAGCTACATGGACAGCATTTGCAGCAGCATTAGAAACAGGAAATAAA
>JAGZCC010000042.1 GCA_018369555.1 Thomasclavelia spiroformis | reverse complement strand
AGAAATAGTTTCGCCAATACTAGTTAAACGATCAATTTCTTCGTCGGTTAATTGTTTTGTATTAACAATCGATAATAATGTGTCTGTTGCATAAGGATCATCATAGCGTCCCATAGCTGATACAACGGCAACTACTTTATTACCATTATTAACTTCGCGAATAATATTGTTATACATATTTGAACGTGATTCTCTTGAACGAGTAGATGTGCCTCCAAATTTTTGGACAATTATGTTCATTTTATCCCCTCACTTTAAAAATTATGTATTCTTCATCACCTAAATCAGTAGTTAGATTTGCTAGTTCAATCTCGTGAGTTATATAGATATGATCGTGTTTTTCAGTGAAGTACATTTCATAGTCAACATCTAATGGTTTACTGGCTCTAATATAATATTTAGATTTTGTAATTGGGTAGATGTTAGGGCAATCTTCGTAGTCGTGTTGCCATTTTTCTGTTTGTGCTGTTTTAATAATATCACTAACAACAGCAGAAGCAGTAACATAACGTCCCGCACCTTTTCCATAATAAATTATATTTTCAACATAATCGTTATCTATTTCTACTACATTATATGCATCCATTACATTAGCAACTAGTTCTTTTTTATTAACTAAAGTAGCAGCAACATCGATACCAATACCATCATTAACTTCTTTTGCTTGGGCAATCATTTTAAAACGATAACCTAATTTTTTAGCATAATCCATATCTATTTTTGTAACATTACGAATACCTGTAGCATAAATTTTATCAAAGTCAATAAATTTTTTGAATCCATTTTGTGCTAAAATACAAATCTTATGGGCAGCATCAATACCATCTAAATCTAAGGAAGGATCAGCTTCAACATATCCTAAACCATCTGCAATGGTTAATGCTTCATCAAAATCCAAATTTTCATTTTCCATTAATGTTAAAATGAAATTTGTAGTTCCATTTAAAATACCAATAATTTCTTTAGTGTTATTAGCAACTAAACTTTCCATTTGACTGACTAATACAGGAATTCCTCCACCAACACTAGCTTCATAAAAAACATGAACATCATTTTCTTTTGCAGCATTAAATATTTCTTTACTGTAGTGTGCAAGTAATGCCTTATTTGCTGTTACAACATGTTTTTTATTTTTAATTGCTTCTAAAATAATTGTTTTAGCGACAGTTATGCCACCAATTAATTCAACAACAACATCAATTTCTTCATCGTTTATAACAGTATGGAAATCGTCAGTATAAATAATTCCCTCAGGTAAAGCGATTTTTTCTAGCCCGCATCCATATTTAATGATTACTTCTTCATTGATAACTTTTGATAAGCGTTCTTTTTCATTTGTAAGAATTTCTACAACCCCGTAACCAACTGTTCCTAAACCAATAACGCCGATTTTCATTCTATACCCCCTTAGTTATAAAAAAAGGGACCCTTATATTCAAAGGCCCCAATATTATTTAAATAGTAGAACCTTATTATTAACAAATAGGCATAATAACGGTACTAATAATAACCGTTTTTGTTAAAATTATGCCCATTGATAACATATCTTGGTCCTCCATTTCTTTATTTTATGACATATTAACATGATTGTATACAATAGTCAATGATATTCATTAATATTTGGATTAATCAAAGTAAATTTAATAAAATATGATATAATAACATTGTATTGACTTCTATAAATAAATTGTATACAATAATTTAAATCAAAGAAGGGGGCTCTGTAATGGAAAAGAGATATATAAGTACTCGTAATTTACAAAAAGAAATTAATTTTTATCAGGCAATTGTCCAGGGAATTGGGGAAGATGGAGGATTATTAGTACCAAATTTTGATTTTGAAAAATTAGATTTAAATAAATTGTCTAAGTTAGATTATGTTGATTTGGCTACAGAAATATTATGTAATTTTGTGCCTGATGATGGCAAGGAACTAATCCATAAAGCGTGTTTAAATGCTTATGGAAAAGGTTTGTTTCCTAAAAATGTTGTACCAGTAAAAAAAGCTGGAGATGTTTATGTTGCAGAGTTGTTTCATGGACAAACTGCTGCGTTTAAAGATATGGCTTTATCGTTGTTGCCACATTTAATGACATTATCTTTAAAACAATTAAATGAACAACGTGAGGTGATGATTTTAGCTGCTACTAGCGGTGATACTGGTAAGGCTGCATTAGAAGGGTTTAAGGATGTAGAAGGAACATGGATAAAGGTTTTTTATCCGTTAGATGGTGTTTCTGCTATTCAACAACAGCAAATGGTTAGCCAAACAGGTAAAAATGTTAAAGTTATTGGAATTCATGGTAATTTTGATGATGCTCAAACAGCAGTGAAAAAAGCGTTTGCTTCTAAAGAATTAAAAGAAGTAAGTGATAAACATAATGTCTTTTTATCATCAGCAAATTCAATTAATATTGGACGTTTAATTCCACAAATTGTTTATTATTTTTATAGCTATTTTGAATTAGTTAAAAATAATGAAATTAATTTGGAGGATAAAATTAATTTCTGTGTGCCTAGTGGTAATTTTGGTAACTGTCTAGCAGGATATTTTGCTAAAATGATGGGATTACCAATTGATAAATTTATTTGTGCATCAAATAAAAATAATATTTTAACTGATTTTTTTATGACTGGTAAATATGATGCTAATCGTGAATTTTATAAAACAAATGCACCAGCAATGGATATTTTGGTATCAAGTAATCTTGAAAGATTAGTTTGGTTTATGTCTGGAAAAGATGGTAATAAAGTCTGTGAATATATGGATAAATTAAATGCAGAAGGTATTTATGAAGTTGATCAAGAAACTTATAGAAAAATTAAAGACCAATTTAAAGCGGGGTATTTAAATGAAGATGAGGTACTTGAGACAATTAAAGAGTGTTTTAATGAAACAGGCTATTTATTAGATACACATACTGCAATTGGATATGGTGTTTTAAAGCAGTATCAAAAAAATAGTGGTGATAATACTAAAACAATATTATTATCAACTGCATCTCCTTATAAGTTTCCAGAATCTGTATATAAAGCTATTTATGGAAAAGAGCTTGATGTTTATAATGCCATTGAACAACTAAATAAAAAGACAGGTGTTAATGTTCCTAAAGGTTTAGTAGGAATTAAAGAGCGTGAAATATTACATAAAACACAAATTGATAAATCTGAAATTATTGATTTTATTAAAGCGGAAATTGAGGCAATGTAGGTGAATGTATGAAAGTAAAAGTAAAAGTACCGGCGACTAGTGCAAATTTAGGATCAGGTTTTGATGTAGCTGGATTAGCATTAACTTTATATAATACCTTTACATTTGAATTAAGTGAAAATGGATTAGATATTAAAGGATGTCCTGAACAATTTTGTAATGAAAATAATTTAACGTATCAGGCATTTAAACGAGCAGCTGAAGTTTGTGGTTTGGAATATCAAGGGGTGAATATTGAATGTAGTGGCGAGGTTCCATATACTCGTGGCCTTGGGAGCAGTTCAACATGTATTGTAGCGGGGATTGTAGGGGCTTTTGCCTTTAAAGATAAAGTAGAAGAACGTCAAGAAATCTTGGAATTAGCTACTTCGATTGAAGGGCATCCAGATAATGTTGCGCCTGCTATTTTTGGAGGGGTAACAGTATCGGTAATGGAAGAAGATAATGTTTTAACATTAAATATCCCGGTTAAACATGATTATTGTTTTGTAGCATTAATACCGCCATTTACCTTATCAACTGAACAATCACGAGCTGTATTACCACAAATTTTACCGCGAAAAGATGCTATAAAAAATGTTTCCCATTTAGCATTAATGGTTGCGTCTTTAATTAATGGTTATGATGAAGGTCTTAAATTAGGTTTTAAGGATCGTCTGCATCAGCCATATCGTGGGGATTTGATAGCTGGATTTGATGAAATTATGGCAGTATTAGAAAAAGATGAGCAAGTTTTAGGTGCTTATTTATCAGGTGCTGGACCTACAATTATGGCAGTGATTCATGCTGATGATCGAATGGGAGTAGTAAGAATTAAAGAAGAACTTGGAGATTTAATCAAGGATTGGCGAGTTAATAAATTAGAATTGGATACTCGTGGATATATTGCTGATTATGAATAAAAGCGTTTGAATTTTCAAACGCTTTTTATGAACTTATTTATCTTTCTTTTTAGTATAATTTGTTTTATCATCAGTACGATTTAATAAATAATCTACTGTTGTATCATGAAATGTGGCAATTTTAGATAAGATTTCTGGTGCGATTGTACGCTCACCGCGTTCATATCGTGAATATGATTTTTGTGATACGTTTAAATAGTTAGCTAGATCTTTTTGTGTTAAATCTTTATCTTCACGTAAATCACGTATTCTTTTATAAATAACCATATTATCACCACCTATATGATTATTATAGACAGGACCTTATTGGTCTATTATAAAATAACCTAATTTGGACTAAAAACTTTATCTTTATAAAAAAATTAGATTAGTTTATAATAGCTATGAGGTGGAATATGGAACAGTTTTCAAGAATTGTAAGAATGTTGAATCAAGAATGGCTTGATAAACTCCAAACTAAAAAAGTAGCTGTTTTTGGATTGGGGGGAGTTGGTAGTTATGTAGTAGAGGCTTTGGTTAGAAATGGTATTGGTGAAATTGTTTTAGTTGACCATGATATAATTGATATAACTAATCTCAATCGTCAATTATATGCTCTTCATTCAACGGTTGGAATGAATAAAGTTGATGTAGCTAAAGCGAGGTGTTTGGATATTAATCCTAATTTAAAAATTACTACGTATAAAAATTTTTATTTACCTGATCAAGGGATGGAAAGTATTTTTTTAGATTGTGACTTTGTTGTTGATGCTATTGATACAGTGAAAGCAAAAATAGCGTTGATTGAAAATTGTTATGAAAGAAATATTAAAATAATCTCTTCGATGGGAACTGGAAATAAGTTAAATCCAGAAAAATTTGAAATTACTGATATTTATAAAACAAGTGTTTGTCCTCTTGCAAGAGTAATGCGTCGAGAGTTAAAAACTCGTGGTATAAAAAAATGTACAGTTTTATATTCAAAGGAAACACCGCAAAAAGTGGATGGTGCTACTCCAGGAAGTGTTAGTTTTGTACCAAGTGTAGCGGGATTGATGCTTGCAGGATATGTAATAAAAGAGTTAGTAAAGGAGGATAGTTAATGGAAGGTATTACTGAAATTAATAAGGAAGATTATATTGATGATTGTGTAAAGATTGTAAAGGAATTAGTCGTTGATGAAGATTTTAGTGAGGAAATTTGGCATACTTTGACAGCAGAAATTATGGATACATGTCTTTTTATTGGTGGTGATTTTGGTGAAGAAAATATTCGAGATATAACAAACCAATATATTACAAGTAATGGGATTGTGCGTTTTAAAAAAGCGCATGGTATAAGATAATGCAATATTATTGTGAAATACCCACACCAAAAGGGATAATGAGAGGTTTTTTCCATAAACCAAATGTTGATAAGCACCCTGTCTGTTTAATTTTTCATGGTTTTACAGGGCAAAAAACAGGTACTAAGTTTTGTTATGTTCAACTTGCAAGAATGTTGGAGGCAAGAGGTATAGCTACATTTAGATTTGATTTTCTAGGTAGCGGAGAAAGTGATCTTAATTTTAAAGATATGACTTTTAAAGATGAGTTAGCGTGTGCTAGAATTATTTTAGAAGAGACGTTAAAGATGGATAATTGTACAAAGATATATGTATTAGGGCATTCTATGGGAGGTGCGGTTGCTAGTGAATTAGCGAAACTGTATCCAGAAGTTATTAGTAAATTAGTTTTATGGGCACCAGCTTTTAATTTGCCAGCAGCTTTGGATTATTTGACTGGTAAAGTTGAAGCTAATGAAGATGGATTGTATGATCATGGAGGATTTGAGATTTCTCAAGAGTTTGTTGATGATATATTGTCACGTGATTTTTATGAGAATTTAGATATTTATAAAAATGAATTGTTAGTAATTCATGGTACTGAGGATATGACGGTTCCATTTGATATTTCTAATATATATTTACCAAAGTTTAATGATAATGTTCAATTTGTTGCGATTGAAGGCGCAAATCATAATTATGATACTGTTGAACATATTAAAAAAGTATTAAGGTTATCACTTGATTTTTTTAGTAAATAGAACTTTTGATTAAGTGTTTTTGATTTTCTAAAATTATATGATATAAAGGTGGTTTATTTGTAGAAAAAGATTGACATTAGGATATGAAGTACTTATAATAAAAATGTTCTTATGAACTCTAAAGTCCCCGGTAAGGATAAAGGAGAATAAAATAGATGAGACAAACAACTATGGCTAATGCAGCCACAATTGAAAGAAAATGGTATGTAGTTGATGCAACAGATTTAACATTAGGTCGTTTAGCATCAGAAGTAGCATCAGTATTAAGAGGAAAAAATAAACCTACTTATACACCACATGTGGATACTGGTGATTATGTAATTATTATCAATGCTGATAAAGTAGTAATGACTGGTAAGAAATTAGATAATGTTAATTATTATCGTCATTCAGGTTGGTTAGGTGGTTTAAAAGTTAAAACTGCTCGCCAATTTAAAGAACAAAATCCAACTGGTTGGGTTGAAGCAGCTGTAAAAGGTATGTTACCACACAATACTTTAGGTAGAAAACAAGGAATGAAATTATTTGTTTATGCAGGTAATGAACATCCTCATGCAGCACAAAAACCAGTAGAATTGAAGATTAAAGGGTAAGGGGGAAGAACAGAAATATGGCAAATGTACAATATAGAGGAACTGGTCGTAGAAAAGCTTCTGTAGCTCGTGTTATTTTAACACCAGGTACAGGTAATTTCGTAATTAACGATAAACCAGCTAAAGAATACTTACCATCAGATGTATTATTAATGATTGTTAATCAACCATTAGAATTAACTAATACTATATCACAATTTGATGTTTCAGTAAATGTATATGGTGGTGGATATTCAGGACAAGCAGGAGCTATCCGTCATGGTATCTCAAGAGCATTATTGCAAGCTGGTGAAGATTATAGACCAACTTTAAAAGCTGCTGGATTCCTTACTCGTGATGCACGTGTTAAAGAACGTAAAAAATACGGTCTTAAAAAAGCGCGTCGTGCACCACAGTTCTCTAAACGTTAGTATTAATTGTTGTGAGAAGATTAGAGAAGTGTTTAGACTTTTTAATAAGTTTAGATGCTTCTTTTTTTCTTTTTAAAATAAGGGTATAATAAGACTAATTAATATTGAAAGGAGTAGTTGATTGTGGAAAATAATTTGTTAAACAATGAAGCATTAGTAAATGAAATCGCTAGTATTATCACAAATGCTAGAAATAAAGTCATTAAAAATATTAATACTGAGTTAATTAATGCATATTGGAATATAGGACGTATTATAGTTGAGGACGAGTTAAAATCTCAGCGTGGCGAATATGGAAAAAACAATTACTTACACTATCGAAAACTCTTACAAATAAATTTGGAAAAGGATTTTCTCGAGCAAATCTTCAAAATATGAGATTGCTTTATTTAAAATATCCAAATTGCCAGACACTGTCTAGCAAATTAAGTTGATACATTATTGCGAATTATTATATATATCTGATGATGACAAACGTAGTTTCTATGAAAAAGAAGCAATTAATGCAAATTGGTCAGTAAGAGAGTTAAAAAGACAAATCAGCACTTCATTATTCGAAAGATTGTTATTTTATACTAAATGGATAAGGTGAAAATAATGAGAAAAATGGATAAAGATGGTTTGTTATTGTGTGATTTACAAGGGAATGCTTTTGAACTTTCTATTCAACTAACATCAACGAGCTCTGAAATATTTATGCGAAGATTTATGAATAGTAAAGTGGCAAAAATGATAGATAATGAAAGCATTTTACAGATGAATATACAACCAAAAGATATAATTAAACGAGTAGAAGAAGAATATAAAGAATCGAAATATGGATCAGTAAAATATACAAAAAACGAAATGTATTGGATAGGATATTTGTATAGATATTTTTCATATACGTATGAATTATCATCAACTCGAGTCTATAAAATTATAAAGCCAAAGGAATTGAGAGGATTATTTTTACCATATCATACACTTAGCCCTGAACAGGCTATAGAACGTATATTAGAGGCGAAAGGTATGATCTTAAACTTGGAAGATGAAATAAATAGAGAATTTGAAATCTATAAAAGAATAAGGGGTAATCGTTGACATTAAATCTTCATATAGTTTAAATGAAATTTACAATAAGTTGTTTTAAATAGTTTTGGCAATGTAACAAAACTATCAAAAAAACATTGATTATGTCGAGTTTTACAATTCTCAAAACGTTAATTTAACAATTCAAAGAAACTCAAATCAACAAAAGTCGCTATTTATCGGTTTTTACTCGATTTGAGTTTTTTTGTGTTTTGATAAGCTATCAATAGTAAGTGACAATATTCTCTACATAGTTCCCCAGTAAAAAATATGAAGGAACGTGATGAATAAATGTTTTTAAAAATCTCTACATTGACTTACGGATGTACTAGTGCTATTATAAAAAATGAAAAATCTGTTTCAGGGCGAGGTGTAATTCCTCACTGGCGGTGAAAAGTTTTAACTGTAAGTCCGCGAGCTTGATATTTTCAAAGCAGAGTGGGTTAGAATCCCATACCAACGGTATAGTCCGGATGAAAGAAACAAAATACTTTTTATGTATTTTTAGTCTTGAACGATTATGATTCAAGACTTTTTATTTACCTGTCAGATTCTTCATAATATTTTATTAGGAGGAGTTTGAATGTTACAAGAAAATATAGTTTCAAACAAGAAAAAAACATCAAAATTAGTAAAAATGGGAATGTTAGTTGCAATATCGATTATTCTAGTTTATGTAATTCATTTTCCTATTTTTCCAGCTGTTCCGTTTTTAGAATATGATCCGGCGGATATTCCAATTTTAATTGGGACATTTGCATTTGGACCGCTTATGGGGGTGTTATTAACAATAGCAACTTCAATTATTCAAGGGATAACTGTAAGTGCTAATAGTGGACTTTATGGTATTTTAATGCATATTATTGCAACAAGTACATTAGTGGTTGTTGTAGGCGTTATTTATTATAGAAATAAAACTAGAAAAATGGCAATAATTGGTCTTTTATGTGGAATGTCAGCGATGGCAATGGTGATGATTGTAGCAAATTTAATTATAACCCCACTGTTTATGGGAGTAACTCGAGAGGTTGTATGGGGGATGATGCCTTTTATTGTCGGTTTTAATTTGATTAAAGCGGGGATAAATGGTTTGGTTACATTCTTTTTATATAAAAGAATTTCAAGATTTTTACATGAATAAGTTATATTAGACGGTTGGTATATTTTACTGATCGTTTTTTGCTATAATATAGTTAATAAGAAATGTTGAGGTGGGTACTATGAAATATTGTATTGAAAAAGCGAATATAGATGATCTTGATGAAATAGAAAATTTATATATAAGTGTGTGTTGTCAATTGCAGAAGGGGATTAATTATTCGGGATGGATGAAAGGGGAATATCCAACTAGAAACGTTGCAGAAGAGGGGATAAAAAAAGATTCATTATTTGTTTTACGGGTTAATCATAAAATAGTAGGAACAATGATTTTAAATAACGAATATGAATCAGAATATTTGCAAGGTAAGTGGTCCGTTGATGTTTTAGATAATGAGATATTAATAATTCATACATTGGCAGTTCATCCGGATTTTAAAAATCGTGGAGTTGCATCTAGAATGTTAGATTATGCAATTGACTATGGGAAAAAATTAGATTATAAAACTATTCGAATAGATGTATGTATTGAAAATATACCGGCTATTTCATTATATCAAAAGTATGGATTTAAAAATGTTGGTAAAGTAGATTTTGATAGAGGGAGAGATGAGGTTCTCTGGTTTTATTTATATGAATATTTGATTTAAGGGAGGCTGAGATATGTCATTTGATTTTAAGAAAGAATATAAAGAGTTTTATTTACCGAAAAAGAAGCCATCAATTGTAAAGATTCCAAAGATGAATTATTTAGCTGTTAGAGGGCAAGGGGATCCTAATGATCCTGAAGGTGAATATACAAAATCAATACAGTTACTTTATGGGATTGCTTATACATTGAAAATGAGTTATAAATCTGATTATAAAATCGCAGGCTTTTTTGAATATGTTGTACCACCGTTGGAAGGTTTTTGGTGGCAGGAGGGAATAAAAGGTATGGATTATTCCAAAAAGAATTTATTGAAATTTATTTCTTTGATTCGCTTACCTGACTTTATAACAGAAAAAGATTTTAAATGGGCAATTGAAGTTGCAACCAAAAAGAAAAAAATTGATTTTTCAAGTGTTGAATTTTTTAGTTATGATGAAGGACTATGTGTTCAATGTATGCACTTTGGGTCATATGATGATGAACCGGAAACTGTAAAGTGGATGCATGAATATATTGAGGAAAGTGGGTATAAGTTAGATATCACTGATAAAAGATATCATCATGAAATATATTTATCAGATCCTCGAAAGTGTAAACTTGAAACCCTTAAAACAGTTATTAGACATCCGATTAAGTAAATAAGATAGTTTTAGATACTATTTCCCAGGAAATGACAAAATATTTATAAAGAGGTTAATATGGAAAATATTGAACAAATTATTAAACAACAACATGATTTTTTTAAGACATTAAAAACACATGAATATGCTTTTAGAATAAAACAATTAACGTTGCTTTATCAAAAAATAAAATATTATCAAGAGGAAATTGAAGAAGCGTTATATTATGATTTGAAAAAAACAAATTTTGAAGCATATTCAACTGAAATAGGGTATGTTTTAAGTAGCATAAAAAATGCAAAAAAACATTTAAAAAAATGGATGAAACCTAAGACTAAATTAGCACCATATTATTTATTTGGATCATATGATAAGATCTTTTATCGACCACTAGGTGTAAGTTTAATTATTGGACCGTTCAATTATCCATTTCAATTGATATTTGAACCATTAATAGGGGCAATAGCTGCTGGTAATTGTGTTATAATTAAACCATCAGAAAATGCAGCTGCCACAAGTAGGATAATTAATAAAATTATCAAAGAAACTTTTGAAGCAAAATATGTTTGTTGTATTTTAGGTGGGATATCAACAACGCATCAATTAACTCATAGCCAAGTTGATCATATATTTTTCACGGGTAGCATTGAGGTTGGTAAAAAAATAATGGCAACAGCAAGTGAACAATTAATTCCTATTACATTAGAGTTGGGTGGGAAAAGTCCAGTTATTGTTGATCAAAGTGCTAAATTGAAAGATGCAGTAGAAAAAATTGCATGGGGAAAAATATTAAATGCTGGTCAAACTTGTGTTGCGCCGGATTATTTAATTATTAAAGAGGAATTAAAAGATAAATTTATTGAATTATGGAAAAAAACAGTAAATACTTTTTTAAGTGGAGATGATTATGGAAAAATCATCAATGAAAGACATTTTAAAAGGTTAATCAAAATGTTTGAGGGTGAAGAAATTTATGTTGGTGGTAATTATAATGTTAATGATTTATGGATTGAGCCAACGTTAGTTAATGGTAATAAAAGTAATTTTATGAATGAAGAGATATTTGGACCGATATTGCCGATTATCACATACAAGGATCAAAAAGAAATTGAGATACTAGTTGAAAAACATCCGTTTCCTTTAGCTTTGTATATTTTTTCTAATGATAAACAGTTTATTAATTATTTAACAAAGCGTTTATCGTTTGGTGGTGCATGTATTAATGACTGCATAGCACATTTAATTTCGCCAAAAGTACCATTTGGAGGAGTACGTTATTCTGGAGTAGGTCAGTATCATGGAAAGGATAGTTTTATGACTTTTAGTCATAAACAGACTATTCATCATCGTTTTATTAAAAAAGATTTTATTTCATTATATCCTCCTTATTCTAAACGGCTTTATAAATTGGTTACTAAAATATTAAAATAATAAATAAATTATTAATTAAGGCATATAGTTAGATAGGTGATTTGGTGAAAAGAACTTATCTAATAATTATAATAGTAGTAATTTCATATATATGTACTAGATTATTTTTTTTCAATGATGTTACACCGGTTAGTAAAGAATTATCGTTACGGAATGTTTCTGTAGTTATTGATCCAGGGCATGGCGGTCTTGATAATGGAGCAAGTGCAGGTGGGATTTATGAAGCTGATTTGAATTTAAAAATATCTTTTGCTTTAAAAGAGGAATTAGAAAATCGGGGTGCTAAAGTATATATGACAAGAATTGATGATCAAGATATGACTCGGCGAGATCATCATTATTCTAAACAGGATGATATGTATTTACGGGTTAAAAAAATTGATGAGTATAAATGTGATTATTTGATTAGTATTCATTTAAATTCTACACCTTCATCTAGTACATGGGGTTCGCAGGTATTTTATTATCAAAAGAGTGAAAAAGGTGAACGTTTAGCTAATGAGATTCAATCTTCGATGAAAGAAGTAACAGGAAGTCCTAAAAGGATATCTGGTGCTAGTTTTAGGGTATTAAAAGCTACAAAAACATTAGGGGTGTTAATCGAGTGTGGTTTTATATCTAATCCAAATGAACGAGGGCAATTGCAAAGTTCTAAATATCATCAAAAATTAGCAATAAAAATTTGTGAAGGATTAGAGAATTATCGAAAAAAATATCCTGAGGATACAATTGATTTAAATGAAATGAAAGAGCTATTAGAATAATGAGTATGGACATGATCTGTACTCATTATTATTTATAAAAAATAAAAACAGTTATATTCTGTGTGATTTTGATAAGTTATAACTGTTTTTAGTATATAGTTAATGTGTTTTATAATTGTGATTATAAAATTGATAGAGAATATATAAAAAATATATTAATGAAATGATATTTAAAAAATTATAATTTAAATGAAGTAAAATTCTGTTTATAAAAGGGTCAATATAATTAACAAGGATTATTCCTAAAAAGCCCCACATAATACTATAAAACATACAAATCCTAGTAGAATAATTGTGTGGTATTTTAGAATAATTCCATATTTCAATATTTGAATCTTTTAATAGGAAATAGTGAGTTAAATATTCTAAACATGTGCAACTAATTAAGGAATAGAAAAAGACATCGATGTTGTTGTAACAATATCCGGAAATATTTAAAATTAATAATGCTCCAAAACCGTATATAGGAATACAGGGACCTTTTAATAAACCGGAAAAAAGTATTTTTTTATTTAATATAGAGATATAAATTGATTCCATAATAAAACCTAGAAAAGTATATATTGCAAATTTTATCATAAGTTCCTCCTATATAATTTGTATGGAATAAAGTAAAAAATATGCAAAAGTATGATTTATAAGAGAAAAAATTTTAAATAAATAATTTGAATTTATGTTATTATATCGATAAAAAATAAATTGTGATAAAAGAAGTCAAAAAAAGTTTAATTAAAGTGTTGACGGTTTTGAATATATATGTTATTATATTTGAGCAGTCGGTTGATGGGCCTGTAGCTCAGCTGGTTAGAGCGCACCCCTGATAAGGGTGAGGTCGATGGTTCGAGTCCATTCAGGCCCACCATATATAATTAAATAATTGGGGCCTTAGCTCAGCTGGGAGAGCACCTGCCTTGCACGCAGGGGGTCAGCGGTTCGATCCCGCTAGGCTCCACCATAGTAAAAATATAACCTGCATAGCAGGTTTTTTATTTTATAAAATAGTATAAGTGGAGAATAGTAATGAAAAAAGATAATTATTTTATTAAAGCTTTAAATGGTATGGCATATGGCTTTTTTTGTAGTTTAATTATTGGAACGATTTTAAAACAACTAGGAAATTTTATTAATGTGTCTCAATTGGTTACATGGGGCGAAACGGCCACATATTTAATGGGGCCGGCGATTGGAGTGGCGATAGCTTATGCGATTGATGCTAAAGGATTAAATTTAATTGCTGCAATAATTGCTGGTAGTATTGGTGCAGGAACGTTTAATGGAAATGTGGCTAGCACTGGAAATCCAATTGCGGCATTTGTTGCGGTTATTGGTGCTGTGGAAGTTACACGATTAATTCAAGGGAAAACTCCAGTGGATATATTATTGGTTCCTTTTGTTTCAATTTTGATAGGGGGAATAATGACTCTTGTAGTTGGTCCGTATTTAACTAAATTTATTTTGTGGCTAGGGCAATTGATTAATACTGGTGTAAATATGCAATCAGTACTTATGTCAATCGTGGTAGCTGTTTTAATGGGAATGGCATTAACAGCTCCTATATCAAGTGCTGCTATTGGGTTAATGTTAGGGTTAAATGGATTAGCGGCAGGAGCAGCTTTAGCTGGATGTTGTGGGCAAATGATTGGGTTTGCAATAATGTCAATAGATGATAATGATGTGGGTGATGTAATAGCAATTGCGATTGGAACAAGTATGTTACAGTTTAAAAATATTGTAAAAAAACCAGTAATTTGGTTACCGCCGATTATTGTAAGTGCTATTATTGCCCCGATTTCTACTTGCTTGTTGAATATTTCTTGCTCTTCTGTGGGTTCTGGTATGGGAACTGCTGGTTTTGTAGGAATATTAGAAGCTGTCAATGTAATGGGAAGTAGTTATTGGCTTCCAATTATTGTTATTGATTTGATTATGCCAGCTTTTTTAACATATGTTATTTTTAAAATGTTTAAGAAGTTATCTTTTATAAAAAGTGGAGATTTAAAATTGGATCGTCTTTAAAAAAACTACCAAAATTTTGGTAGTTTTTTAATCATTTGAAAATAAACTGATGATTTCATTTGTGGACATTCTAGTAATATTGGCAGTATTATTTTCAATAAAAATATTTGATAAATCTTGTTTTTGTTCTTGTAATTTTTGGATTTTTTCTTCAATACTATTTTTCATAATTAATTTATATACTTGAACATTATTTATTTGGCCGATTCGATATGCTCGATCGGTTGCTTGGTTTTGCGCTGACATATTCCACCAAGGATCGTAATGAATTACAATTGAAGCGGCAGTTAGATTTAAACCGGTACCACCGGCTTTTAAAGAAATTAAAAATACATTAGTACTATCGTTTTGAAAAGCATTAACTAATTGATGACGTTTTATTTTATTGGTTGCACCAGTTAAAACGTAGTATGAGATATCATTTTTACGTAATTCCTTTTCGATAAATTCTAAAGATGAAGTAAAGGATGAAAATAATAAAACTTTTTGTTTATTTTCTTTAGCTTTTTTTATGATATCTAGACATGCTTTCATTTTAGAACTTGGTTCTTGGATATCGTTATATAAAATTCTTGGTTCACAACATAATTGTCTAAGTCTTGTCATCATTGATAAGATTTGGAATTTGTCAATTTGTTCAACATTTAAAGCACTCTTTAATTTATCGTTGATTTGACTTAAATTTGCAATGTAGAGATTTTCTTCTTCTTTTGAAAAAGAAATTTTAATGTTATTTTCTATTTTATCAGGTAGTTCGTCTAATACATCTTGTTTAGTTCTTCGAAGGATAAATGGTTCGACCATTTTTTTTAATTTTAGTTGAACTTCTTTATCGTTATCACGAACAATTGGTCGTTCAAAATGGTCTTTAAAATAATTATATGTAAATAAGTAGTTAGGCATAAGAAAATCAAATATTGACCATAGTTCTGCTAATGAATTTTCAATCGGTGTTCCGGTTAAAGCAAAACGATGAGCACCTCTTAATGCCTTAACGGCTTTGGCGTTTTTAGTTGCTTGATTTTTGATGTATTGAGCTTCGTCTAAAATTATATAATTAAACAAATAATCTTTATATAAATCGTAATCTCTTCTTAAGTAATCATAAGAAGTAATAATTACATCGTAATTATTTATTTCGTTAATTAATTTTTTACGTGTAGCTGTATTTCCAATAATGCATAAAACATTTAAATTGGAAGAAAATTTATTTATTTCATCTTTCCAGTTTAAAATCAATGTTGCTGGTGTAATTACAATATTGGCCTGATTATTTGTTTTGCTATTTTCTAGAACCGTTATCATTTGTAATGTTTTTCCAAGGCCCATATCGTCGGCGAGAATTCCGCCTAATCCATAATCGCTCATTGTTTTGATCCAGCGATAACCTTCGCATTGGTAATCACGTAGGATGTTTTGATAAGCTTCCGGGATAGGATAGTTGTTATTGTGGTGGGTTAAATTATCAATAAGTTCTTGAAATTGTTGGTTTCGATTAAAAATAATAGAATCATGGTTCAATGATAATTGATTTAGGTACAAAGCCTTTGATTTATCTAGGATAATAGTAGAGTCTTTGATGTTGTCGTTACTTATGTTTAAGTCATGGATTAAGTTATATGCATCGTTTAGATTTTTATTTTCTAAATTTATAAATTCACCATTTTTAAGGCGATGGTAAGATTTTTTACGTTGAATTGCATATAAAATATCTTTGATTTCATTTTTTGAAACATTTACACTATCTAAATCAATTTCTAGTAAATCATTTTTTAAACGAATTCCAATATTTAAACTAATGTTTTTAGGTTTGTTGATATTTTTTATGTCTTCACTGACAAATACTTCGCAATAGTTATTTAATTCAGGTAAAATATTTTTAATAAAATAGTAAATGTCCTCAGCATTATTAGTAATCAAATACATATTTGTTAGTTCATCATATTTAGCGTATTTTTCAATTAAAGCTAAGGCGTTATCGACTTTTAACGGTAATTTGGTTTCAAAGTTATCAATGTATTTTCCATCAAATAAAATATTACCTTCCTCATCACGATATTCTAAATTAATAATCAGATCACCGAATTTGTTTAAGTCAACATATATAACAAGAGTTATAACACAAGGCATATAATTATCAATATTTGCACCAGTGATAGAAACGTATGGTAATATCTGGTCGATAATATATTTTCCAAAATATCCAAAATCTTCTTTTGAAACGATTAAATTTTCTTTATCTAAAACTGTTAATATTTTTTTTGTTATTTGAGACATTTCTAAGCTATAACGATTTAAAATGTTGTCTTTTAAGTAGTAGATATATTGATTACCTATTATTAATTCACCATCGTTTGGAACGAGTGATACTTCAAAATAATCTTCTTTATCTTCGAAATTTATAGTCAGATTTTTTAAATCGATAGTAGTAAAGAATATGTTTATATTTAGGTTTGTCAAATACGTTTCAAAAAAATTATCAATATTATATTGATTAATATTAATGGAACGATTGCGTTCTATTTCATCAATAAATTCACTATTATCTTTGATGAAATTAATTTGTTTTAATGCATCTTGACTAAAAGATTTATAATTATGATCAGTAATTAATTTACTGCCATAATTATGAGTTCTTTGATAACGTAGATCACTAATAAATTCTTTTAAATTTTTAATTAAATATGTCTTTATGTTACCGATACGATAATTTATTAAAATACGATTAAAAGAATATGTGATATTAGGGATTAATTCAATAGGTAGGTTATTGGTTATATTGGTTTCTTTTTTTTCTAAATAATTTTGAATAAGTTGTTTTGATTCGTTGAATTTTGCTTGAATCATTTTCTCTTCTTTTATACGTTCGAATTCTTCAAACTTGGCCTTATAATTGATTTTTTGATTGAATTGAAAAGGAATATCGGACATATCTAAACTATAAAATTTTAATAATAAAACTCCTATATGACCACATGCTAATTCGTTATCTTGACAATTAGGACAATTGCATTCGAAAGAAATTATTTTTCCGCTTGTATCAATAATAATATGACTAGTAGTAGTACGACCGTATATTTCAACATTACCATCAATATGGTATTCATTATTATATTTTATAACCGACATATTTGTAATAGCGTTATCTTTGTAATAATTGTGAGCAGTTTTCCAATTTTTTTCATTAAATATTCTATTTATTTCATCATCTTTTATATACATGTTCTTTTTCCTCCAATGATTTATTATATCATTATTTTTATGATTACCAAAGGAAAAATTTATTTATTTCAAAATAAAAAATATAAAAAAACACCATTAGGTGTTAATTTAAATCATATTTTTCTTTTATATGTTTTAACAAACTAAGACAACCTTCAAAAATATCATCATATGTTTTGTCGAAGTTATGTGTATACCATGGATCAGCAATATCGCGTGGTTCATCTGTGAAATCAAGTAAACGATAAATTTTATTTAATGGATCATTTTTTACAACTTTAAGAATATTTGTTATATTTCTAGTCTCCATTGCGATAATATAGTCGTATTTGTCATAATCACTTTTTATAATGGGGACAGAAGTTTTGTTTTCTGTTGAAATATTATATTGGGCAAGTTTGTTTTTTGTTCCAATATGGACAGGATTACCGGCTTCTTCGTTACTTGTTGCAGCTGATTGGATAAGAAATTTGTCTTCTAAGTGGCTTTTTTTTACTAGATCTTTAAATACAAATTCTGCCATCGGTGAACGGCAAATGTTGCCTAAACATACGAATAATATTTTTATCATTTTTGACCTCCGTTTATTAAAAAAGATGAACTTTCGTTCATCTTGACTATTTAATATGGTGACCCGCAGGCGATTCGAACGCCTGACCCTCTGATTAAAAGTCAGATGCTCTACCGGCTGAGCTAGCGGGTCATATACATCACTGATGCCATATAAAAATATCATATTTTTATTTGGATGTAAAGTGTTATTTAAAAAATAATAATATTTTTTGCTTATTATATGAAATATTGTTATAATTTTGGTATAGGAAATGGTGTTATAATGATTTATTTAAGAATATGTTATAATATAAAAATTTAGTATTAAGGAGCTAACTATATAAAATTCAAGTGTTTTTTATGAAAAAGTTTGAAAATATGAAAATAGTGAATTTACAAGTTAACTGTTAAAGTTCTTTGAAA
>JAGZCC010000041.1 GCA_018369555.1 Thomasclavelia spiroformis | reverse complement strand
CCCTAAAAGAATAGTATACATTCGTGGGGGTAAGGGGGCATTATGCCTTATTTTAGATATAAATTATTTTTCTTATATAATTTTTATTTTCAGATTATCACCTCATCTATAGTTTAACTTATCTATCGATATTATAACAATATCAAAGTTTAAAATAATTAAAAAAAATGTTACAATATTTATCAAATAAGGAGGGGATAGACATGTGGGGTATTATTGCAACATGGTGTATGGCATATGATGGCATAAATAAAGCAAATGAAATGTTAAAAAATAAAGATGATTCAGGAAATGCAATAGAAGAAGCAATTAAAATTGTGGAAGATTGTCCATATTATAAATCAGTTGGTTATGGAGGACTTCCAAATGAAGAAATGGAAGTAGAATTAGATGCGGCATTTATGGATGGAGATACTTTAGACATTGGTGCAGTAGCAGCTATTAAGAACTTCAAAAATCCAATAAGTATTGCACGTTGTTTATCAAAAGAAAAAGTCAATAATCTGTTAGTTGGTTTAGGGGCTGAAAAATATGCAACTAAAAAAGGCTTTAAAAGAAAAAATATGCTTAGTGATCGAGCTGAAATTTATTATTATAATCGATTAAAAGAAATAAAAGAACAAGAAATCAAGCCATATTCAGGTCATGATACAGTAGGAATGATTTGTTTAGATTCTAATGGTAAAATGACAAGCGCAACTTCTACAAGTGGATTGTTCATGAAACATGCTGGACGTGTAGGGGATTCTCCAATTTCTGGATCGGGTTTTTATGTTGATAGTAACGTTGGAGGAGCTAGTGCTACAGGATTAGGTGAGGATATTATGAAAGGTTGCATTTCTTATGAAATAGTTAGATTAATGAAGGAAGGACTTCATCCTCAAGAGGCATGTCAAAAAGCAGTTAATTCATTTGATCAAGAATTAAAAAAACGACGAGGAAAGGCTGGAGATATGTCGTTGATTGCCATGAATAATCAAGGACAATGGGGAGTGGCTACTAATATTGAAAACTTTTCTTTTGTAGTAGCAACTGAAAATGAAATTCCAACGGTTTATATTACAAAAAACATTAATGGCAACTTTGTTCATGAAAAAGCTAGTCAAAAATGGCTGGATGAGTATACAAATAATCGAAAAAAGATATTGGTAAAAAAAGTTTAATCAAGGAGTAAATATGGAAGATAAATTGGAAGAAATAATTAAATTATTAAAAGGAATTGATGAAAAGCTTGAAGTATTAGTTAATCAAAAAAAATTAAAATCAAGTAATCCAAATAAAGAGGTTTTATTGAAACAATTTGAAGAAACAGAAAAATTATTTAATAGAGTAATGAAAAAAAAATAAGTTAGAGTTAAGATTCTAATAATAATTGAAAATAGTTAAATTTTATAGTAATCATTGTATTAAAATAATACAAAATATGGGTATAAATTATGTTAAAGGTTTAATTTATTAGAGGCTAGTATTAATTTTAATAATTATTGAAATTATAAATTGTTAATTGATAAAATAATTGAGTTAATTTTAGTAACAGCAGTGATAATGAAAAAATAATTTTTGATATGATGTATTAATTTGTTACTTAAAGCATATATTATTATTAAGTAAAAATTAAGAAAATTATAGCTAAAAACAAGATATAAAGAAGTATAATCAGTATTGTAATATATTATTTATTGTGATATATTATAAATAAATTATAAAGTTGAAAATAAATAGAAGATAGAGGCGCGAATAGTTATGAAATTTTTATTGTAAGATGCAAACTAGATAAAGGTAGAGGAACTTTCGCCGAAGAGGTAAATGATTGCATGCGTTTATACTCTGGTTTTATGGAAAATATCTATAAGACTGTCATTATCAAATGATAATGATGAGCTATCATTGTTCATATGTTGTTTATGTTGCAATGATATACTCATTGCAACTTTTTTTACAAAGGAGATAAAAAATGGAAAAGATTGTTGAGGTAGTAAGTTATGAGGAAAATATCATTCAATTAAAATTAACAAATGTTCCAAAACATCCTATGTTAATTGCAAAAATATTTACAATTTTGAGTAAATGTAATGTAAATATTGATATGATTTCTCAAGTTATGATTGAGGATGCAATGCAAATTGAAATTACATTAGATGAAAAATATCAAAAAAATCTAAATGAAGCAATATTATGTTTGAAAAAAGAGTTTGAGCAATTAGAAATTACAACCAATCGAAAATATTTTAAAATTGCAGTAGGTGGTAAATTAATTGAAACAACACCAGGAGCCGCAGCAAGAGTGTTTACAGTTTTAGGTGAAAATAATATACATTTTTATCAAGTTACAACTTCAAAGAGAACAATTTCATTTATTATTGATAAAAAAATTAAAGATTTAGCAATAGCTAAAATTAATGAAGAATTTGGTTTAAATAAATAGGAGGAGATTATGACTATTTTTAATGGAAGTGCAGTTGCACTAGTATTACCAATGCATGAAGATGGAAGTATTGATTTTGAAGGATTTAAAAGACAAGTACAAAGAATGATTGATGGTGGTGTACAGGCTTTATTAGTTAATGGAACAACTGGTGAAACAGCAACTATTACTATGGAAGATGAATTTGAATTACTAGATATTACTTTGGAAATGGCAAAAGGAACAGGAGTAAAAGTTATTGCAGGAGCAGGATCTAATGATACAGCAACAGCATTAACCAAGGCAAAAAAGGCAAAAGAAAAAGGTGCAGATGCTATTTTAGTAGTTACACCATATTACAACAAAACTAGTCAAAGAGGATTAATTACTCATTATACTACAATTGCTAATGCAGTTGATATTCCTATGATTCTTTACAATGTTCCAGGAAGAACTGGGGTAAAAATTAATGTAGATACAGTAGTTGAACTAGCAAAACATAAGAATATTGTTGCCATGAAAGATGCAACAGATAATATTGCATATGCGATGGAAGTGATGGCTAAAACTCAAGGTATGGATTTTGATATGTATTCAGGCTGCGATGATAATATTTTGCCGTTTATTTGTGCTGGGGGTAAAGGCGTAATATCGGTATTATCTAATATCTATCCAAGGCAAACAGAATTATTAACACAGTTAGCATTAAAGGGAAATTTACCAAGAGCTCAAGAACTTGCTTATGCTTTAGAGCCAGTAATTCGTTATTTATTTATAGATGTTAACCCAATCATGCCTAAAGCTGCTTTAGCAAATATGGGAATTTGTAAGCCAACACTAAGGTTACCACTAATTGAATCAACTGAAGAAAATAAGAAATTATTATTTGATGCAATGGATAAATTTGAAAAATTAGGATTTTAGTTTAAGATAGTATTAGTTTAAAAATATATGAGATAAATAAAAATCATGGTAAAAACAAATTCGTATCCGATTAGAATACGAATTTGTTTTATTAATATTTGATAAAAAAACTTTTTTTGTTAGATTAGATTTTATAAGTAGAAAGGAACGTAGGTAAAATGAAAGTAATAGTATATGGATATGGTTTAATGGGGAAAAAAGTTGCTAATCGAATAAGAAGTCAAAATGATATGGATTTAGTAGCTGTTATAAGTTATGAATTTGATGAAAAAATACCGGAAAAGTGCTTTAACTCGCTAAAAGAATGTGATGAAAAAGCAGATGTTATTATTGACTTTTCACATCCAAATAATTTAGACGATATATTAACTTATGCAAAAGATAATAAGTGTAAATTAGTAATTGCGACAACTGGATATAATGAAGAGCAATTGGAAAAAATAAAGGAAACATCTAAAGATATTCCTATTTTTCAATCATACAATACATCATATGGTGTACAAATGGTAACAAAAATATTAAAACAAGTTGCAAAAGAATTTTATAATGCTGGTTATGATATTGAAATTTTAGAAAAACATCATAATCAAAAAATAGATGCGCCATCTGGTACAGCTAAATTATTATATGAAGTAATGGAAGAAGAAATCAAAGAAACAACTCCAATTTATGATCGTAGTTCAATTCATGAAAAAAGAAAACATGAAGAAATTGGAATTCAAGCATTACGTGGGGGAACTATTTTTGGTGAACATACTATAATGTTTGCAGGAATAGATGAAATTATTGAAATAAAGCATACAGCATTATCAAAAGAAGTATTTGTACAAGGGGCAATCAGTGCAGCATATGCGTTATTTGATAAAGAAAATGGTCTTTACACATTAAAATCATTATATTAATTAAATCAAGGGGGATAATATGGTATTACAAACAGAATTTGCACAAATAAAAAATAATAATTTATATATTGATGAAATCAAAGCAACTGATTTAGTAGAAAAATATGGGACACCACTATATGTTATGAGTGAAGGGCATATTAGACAACAATTTAATACACTTAAAACCAAAATGCTTGAAAAATATGAAAACACATTACCATTATTTGCATCTAAATCATTTTCTTGTCTTGCGATATATAAAATTGCAAAAGAGTATGGAATTGGGATAGATTGTGTTTCAGCAGGAGAAATATCAATAGCTTTAAAAGCAGGTTTTGATCCTAAAAAAATATATTTCCATGGAAATAACAAACTTCCATCAGAAATAGAATATGCACTAAGTCACGGAGTAGTAAATTTAGTCATAGATAATTTTTATGAAATTGAATTAGTTCAAGAAATAGCAAAAAAATTAGATATAGTTGTTAATGGCGTAATAAGAATAACACCAGGCGTATATGCAGGAGGACATGATTATATCCGTGTAGGTGCCAAAGATACTAAATTTGGATTTAGTAGTCATGATAATACATATTTAAAAGCAATAAAAAAAGTAATTGATGCATCTAATATTAATTTTGATGGAATTCACTGTCATGTTGGAAGTCAAATTGAAGATATTCAAGCCTATATTTTAGCAATGAACAAATTTGTTGATATTGCATATGAAATCTATGATATTTTTGGAATTGTTATTAATAAACTAAATGCTGGAGGAGGTTTTGGAATTTGTTATACCAAAGCAGATAAGCCATTAGAATTTGAATTAGTTGTTGATACAATTATGGATATTATAACAAAAGGTTTTGAAGCACGTAACTTAAAGCGTCCAATGGTTTTAGTAGAACCAGGTCGCTATTGTGTTGGCAATGCTGGTATAACATTATATACAGTAGGATCTTATAAAAATATTAAAGATATTCGAGATTATATTAGTGTTGATGGGGGAATGACTGATAATATTCGTTCTAGTTTATATGCAGCAAAATATGATGCAATTATTGCTAATAAAGCAGAAATGCCTGCTAACCATTTAGTTACAGTAGCAGGAAAAAATTGTGAATCTGGAGATATTTTGATTAAAGATATTATGTTACAAGATCCACAAGCAGGTGATATTTTAGCAATGTTTTCTACAGGAGCATATCATTATACCATGGCGTCAAATTATAACCAATTGCCAAAACCAGCTGTAGTATTTACTTATGAAGGTAAATCTAGAGAAGTAATTAGACGACAAACATTTGAAGATTTGATATATTATGATATCGATTCAAAATACTAAAAGCGGTTATAACCGCTTTTAATTTTGACAGTAAAAATAATGTTGAATCTTATAATATTCTATGTTATTTTTGGAATAAAGGAAGGTTAGAAATGAAGGTATTGATAATAGAAGATGATTTTATTTTTGGAGAAAATTTAAAGAAATTAATAAATGAAAAATTTGATGGAAAGAAAAATGATATTGTAATAAAAAATAATATAACTAATTTAGATTTAAATCAAAACTATGATTATTATTTTATTGATATTATGCTAGATGGAGAAAATGGTATTAATTGCGGTAAAACAATTCTTGATAAGAATTATTTTGCTAAAATCATATATATGTCTTCAGAAGATAGTTTAGTTTATGATATATTTATAAGTAAAGTGTATTTCTTTTTAAGAAAAGAAAATTTAAATCAAGATTTAGAAAGATTATGGCATAAAATTGAACAAGATAGCATAAAAAATAACGATTATATTGAAATAATATCTAAACGAAAAAGAGAATTAATTCTAAAGAAAGATATTATATACATAGAATCAAATAGAAATAAATGTCAAATATATTTACTTAATGGAGAATACGAAGTATATAAAACATTAAAATCATTTCTAAGTGAATTAAATGCAGATAAGTTTTTTAGAATTAATAACTATACAATTATTAATTTAGAATATATTAAAAATGTAAATAACAAGAAAATAACATTAATAAATAATAAACTATTTACTTTAAAAAGAAATTATAATAGTTTTGTTGAGGCATATCATAATAATTATATGAAGAGGTTCAAACAATGATAATAAATTTTTTAGAATCATTAATAGCTTCATATTTCTTTACAAATTATTTTGATTTAAAAATAAATAAGTATGTATATTTTATAATAAATTTTGTATTTATAAGTAGTGAAATTAATATATTTAGTTATTTTTATGATTTTAGTGTTATATTACCATTACTAGTTGTTTTAACAGCAACAGTTATTGCTAAAATTTATACTAAAAATATATTTTGGGAAATATTATTTATTACTTTCTTTGATGAATTAATAGTAGGATGGTCAATTATTTTGTCTTTATTTTTAGAAGATTATGTTGGTGCTCAAATAAGAACAATTATTGCGAAATTTTTGTATTTTATTATTATATATTTTACAATAAAAACTTATAAAAATATGAAGTTAAAAATAAATGCACTATATTGGAAATTATTAGCAGTTGTAATTGTAGTATTTTATTTTGCTTATACTATTTTAGTACAATTTTATTTAGGAATGGAATTAAATAGAGTGTTAATATTTATTACATTATTATCACTTGGTTTATCGGTAATTGGAATTGCAGTAATTGTCTATTATATATCAAAGTTAGAACAGGAAAATCAAGAAACACAGTTTTCACTACAAAAATTGAAAATGGAACAAAGTAATTATGTACAACTTAATGAAGTAGCTAAAGAAATTAAAATAATAAGACATGATTTAAAACATGATTATTTATTAATCGGGAGTTATTTAGACAATAAAAATTATGCCAAAATAAATGAAATTGTTAAATTGCGTGTAAAAGATTTACATGACAAAGTAAATACTATTAATAGTGCAAATGAATTGATTAATACGATTATTAATTATAAACTTATGATAGCAGCTAGCAAAAATATTGAAGTAAATTGTAATTTAAATGTTAGTAATAAAATATATATGAAAGATTATCATTTAAATGAATTATTATCTAATTTAATTGATAATGCTATTGAAAACTGCTCTAAAAATAATCGTAAAATAAGTATAATCATTAACGAAGATGTATTTTTGTATATAGAAGTTATAAATAGTATTGATGTTTCAGTCTTAAATAGTAATCCCAATCTATTAACGAATAAAAAGGGTGATATTCATGGACACGGTATTAAGAGTGTTAAAAGAATTGTTAATGAGTATAATGGTAATATAAAATTCTTTGAAAACGCTTTAGAATTTCATGTGTCAATAATTATTCCGTTAAATTATCCTCATTAAAACACCATTTATCCCAAGTATATTTAATTATTTTTCAAAATATTATAAGATAATTACGGAGGAGGTGAAAGGATTGATACAAGGTATATCGAATTGGCTGCTAGATATATGTAATAATAATAATGTTTTAGATTATGACGAAGAAATTTTTCTATATGGGGTCGAAGTAATCATAACAACATTGATTAATTTAGTTTTATTATTAATAGTTGGATTAGTAAGTGGAACTGCTGATCAGGCTATGGTTTATTTTGTCTCTTATGCATTTTTAAGAAAGTTCATTGGTGGATATCATTGCAACACTAATTTTAAATGTATTACGTTTAATGTTTCTAAGTATATTCTCTATGTACTCATTTGCCCACACATAGAAATATCAATAATAATTATGCTGTTAATAATTCTATTTACCCTAGTTTTAATAGTATATAAAGCACCATTTGAGCATAAAAATAGACCAATTAGCTCTGAAGATAAAATTGTATATAAAAAATATGCACTTATAATAGCATTTATTTATGGAGGAGCAATTTTATTAGTTAATACATATAGCTATATTTTATTATATGTTTTGATTGTTACAAATTTATCTGCAATACCTTGTATAATAGAAAGTTATGAAAAAAGTTCTTAAAGTATTTAGTAAACTTGTTTTAACTGCTTCTGCTGGTGCCGTTAGTGGTACTTCAAGAATGGGAGATTATCAACCAAAAGAATCAGAAGTATTAAAAAAATTAAAGAAATTTTAATGAGGGGAAACTTTCTTTAATCATTTGCCTTTTCTTTTTCCACTATATAACTAAGTTATAAAAAATGTATATACAAATAGTAACGCTAACAAAAAGATACTATTAACTTAAATAGTTGGTAAAAAAGAGAATAAAAGAAATCAGTTTAAAATAGCTGATTTCTTTTATTTGAGGCTTTAATTTAAACTGGGGTAAATGATATTATTTAATTTCATTTGGGGTCATCTGATGATGGCTCTTTTTAATGTATATTTAAATCGTGGGGTTATTTATAATAATTATATCTAAGTATTTATACATAGATATTTACAGAAAAAAGGTAAGAATCAGTGATATATTAGCACTATATTTTTACCTTTTTTGATATTTAAGACCCGGAGATCTAAAGCAAAGTCAGTTTTTAAATTAAAGTATCTTTATTTAATTTAAAATATTATAAACTTATTTTCTTTTTTGTGGTTTGCTTAATTCTTCATGAATACCTTGCATTTTATAATCCAAATTAGAAATAGTTTTAGCGCATTCAATTAATTCATCAAGTACTCTTTTTGATACTTCATTAATTGATTTATAGCGTAAATGATGTTCCAAACTAGCCCAAAAATCCATTGCGATGGTTCTAATTTGAATTTCAACAGGAATTGGTTGTACTTTTTCTGCTAAAAATATTGGTATTTCAACAACTAAATGTAAACTTCGATAACCATTTTCTTTAGGATGTTTAATATAGTCTTTTTTCTTTAATAATTTAACATCACTTTGTTTTGTAAGTAAATCTGCTATTTTATAAACATCGCTAACATAATTACAAACAACACGTACACCAGCAATATCTGTTAAATTAATTATAATTGATTCTAAAGAAACTTCTAAACCTCTTTTTTCTAATTTACCAAGAATACTTTTTACTGATTTTAAACGATATTCCATGTGATGAATAGGATTATGATCATGTTTAACTTTAAATTCATCATCAAGAATTTCTAATTTTGTTCTTATTTCTTTAATGCCTGCTTCATAAACTTGTTGTAAGGCTACAAATTCTTGAAGTGTATCGGATATCTCTTCATTGGTAACTAAAGAAGAAAATGGATCACTAATTATTTCTTTTTGCATTATTTTATCAGCCATAAGATAACCTCTTTTTTATATTTTGTATATTTTCATCATAGTTGTTAATAATGAACTTGAGGTGAACTAATATGAAAAAAGTAATAGTAATTGCATTAATTTTAATGAATGTAGTGAGTGTAAATGCATCTAGCAATATCCCAAAATACAAAATAGTAGCTAATAGTAATAGTGAAAAAGATATTAAAGAAATGTATGAAATAAAAAATGATTTAATCCATGATTATCGCATTTGGGTTAAAGGGGTAGATGATATTGATCAAGCTTTAGCAGATCATCAAAAAGATTATGATGCTAATTACTATAATGGTGAATATAAAATTATTGTAGGAAAAGGGAAGGGGAAGACGCTTACTGGTGAATTAAAAGTTAGTTATTGTACAAGTACTAAAGAAATAAAAAAGAAATCTTTTTTTGCTGAATTGTTTTCATAAGATTATCGTTATTGATAATCTTTTTATATTTTGTTTTATGTTTAAAATATAGCAATTCGTTAATAATTTAATATGTTAAACATATAATTAAATTAGAGGTGAAACATGTTAACTAAATTTGATGAACAAGCCCAAAAAGCAATTGTTGTTGGTGAGAGTATTGCTTTTGATTTAGGTCATAATAATGTAGGTAGTGAGCACTTATTATTATCATTGTTAAAAATAAATAATTCTAAATTAAAGGAACTTGTTAAAAAATATAATGTAGATGATAAGAATATATATGAAGATATCGAAAGGTTGTTTGGAAAAAATGATGATCAACCTTTTTATATGGAGTATAGTGAAGCAGTAAAGAGTATATTAGAAAGAGCTGTAGAAATTACAAATGAGCAAAATAAAAGTAAAGTTACTTTAAATATTTTAACTATTGCATTATTACAAAGTAAAGAAAGTGTTGCTTATGAATTATTAAAAAAATATCAAGTTGATTTTGATGATATAATTTATCAACTAAATGAAAGTAGTGAATTAGAAACAAAATTAGATCAGATTCAATCATTAGTTAATCTTAATAAAAAAGTAAAAAACAGTGAGAATTTAATCGTTGGAAGACAAAAAGAATTAGAAAAGTTATGTATGATATTAAGTAAAAAAGAGAAAAATAATGCCTTGATTATTGGTGAAGCTGGAGTTGGAAAATCAGCATTAATTGAAAAACTAGCATATTTAATAAATCAAAAGAAAGTAAATGAAGGATTAAAAGGAAAAATAATTTATGAATTAAGTTTATCTAGTATTGTTGCAGGAACTAAGTATCGTGGTGAATTCGAAGAAAAATTAAGAAAAATCATTGATAAAGTTAAAGAGATGGATAATGTTATTATATTTATTGATGAAATTCATAACTTAATTGGAGCTGGTGGGGCAGAAGGGGCTATAGATGCAGCTAATATATTAAAACCATATTTAGCAAGAAAAGATCTAACGATCATCGGTGCTACTACAATTGAAGAATATTATCAGCATTTTGAAAAAGATCAAGCAATGAATCGACGTTTTAGTATAATAACACTAAAAGAAAATACCAAAGAAGAGACTTTTGATATTCTCAAAGAAACTAAGTCTTTCTATGAAAAGTTTCATAAAATAGAGATAGATGATAATGTATTAAGATATTTAGTTGAAAATGTAGATCGTTATATTAAAAATAGAACTTTTCCAGATAAGGCTATTGATATTTTTGATTTATCATGTGTTAAAGCTAGATTTAATCAGCAACATATTATCACAAAACAAATTGTAAAAGATGTTATAGAGGAATATACGTCAATTAAAATAAATGATAATTATGATTTTGATAAAATAAAATCAAAATTAAATTTGGAAATAATTGGTCAAAGTGAAGCTATTGAAAAAATTATTAATCAATTAAAAATAACTAAAACTACTAATCAACCTTTTGCAATTATGTTATTTAGTGGTAGTAGTGGGGTTGGAAAAAGTGAGATGGTTAAACAACTTGCAAAATGTTTATCTAGAAAACTGATAAGATTAGATATGAGTGAATATAAGGATAGCAGTAGTGTTCAAAAAATTATTGGAGCAGCACCTGGATATGTTGGATATGATAAACCTAGTTTATTGTTGAGTCAGTTACAAATTTACCCTAAGAGTATTATTTTGTTAGATGAAATAGATAAAGCATGTCAAGATGTTATTAATTTATTTTTACATGTATTTGATGAAGGTTTTTTAGAAGATAGTCATAAAAGAAAAGTTGATTTTAGAAATACAATTATAATTATGACAACTAATCAAAGTTGTATTAAAGGCAAATTAGGCTTTAAAAAGAATACGATTAGTAAATTGAATAACTATAGATTCAGTGAAGAGTTAGTAGCTCGTATTGATGAGGTAATTAATTTTAAAAATCTTACTAAAACAGACTTAAAGAAAATTATTCGTAAAAATATTAATCATGAGATAAAAGAAGAAGATATTCAAAGTATATTAAAAGACTATGATATAAAGCAGCAAGCACGAGGAATTATTAAAAAAGCAAATAAATATTTTCAATGTAAAGTTAAAACATAAATTTAAATTGAGATGTCTCCTTTGACAGTGTTAATAATTAAACATTGTTAAGGGAGATTTTTTTAAAGTAATACTTTAATTAAATAAAAAGAAGTTGTTTTAACAACTTCAATTAAAATTGTAATTATTTTATTTGGTAAGATTAGTTTAAATAATCTAACTTTTATTTGTCGGGGATGATTTTATAAACAAGATTTATTAATAAGTTATCAAATGGCATAAAAATAATTGTAGAAATTATATTAAATAATATATGCATATAAGCTATTTGCATCATATAATTAGAAGTAAATGCGGAAATAAAATCAATAAACGGGATGAAATAAGATGTAATTAGGAAAATAATTGCTCCAATTAAATTTAATAGAATGTGAATAAGAGTAAGACGTTTAGAATTTAAATCACCATTTATTGAAGCAATTAATGCAGTAATACAAGTACCAATATTTTGTCCATAAATGACATTAGTAGCCATGGTAAAGTTAATTAAACCTTTTTGATAGAGGGTTTGTAAAACCGCAACTGAAGCTGTTGAACTTTGGATAATAGCAGTAAAAATCGTTCCTGCTATGATTGCTGTAATTGGATTGTTTAATTTTGAAAATAAATTAATAAAATATGGAGAATATTGTAAAGGAGAAATTGCTTTTGACATGCTATCCATTGCTAAAAAAATCAAACCTAAGGCTAAAATTGTTTTACCAAGATAAAAAAATTTATTTTTAAAAAAAATCAAAATACTTCCAATGACACATAAATATATTGTAAATTTACCAATATCAAAGGCAATTAATAAACCGGTAAATGTAGTACCAATATTTGCTCCAAGAATGATCCATGTTGCTTGATTAAGAGTAAGAAGATGACTATTTAATAAGCTGATTAGGATTACTGATGTTGCAGAAGAACTATGAATTATTGCCGTAATTATAGTTCCTACTAAAACGCCTAGATATTTATTAGAAGTTAAATTATAAAGGATTTTTTTAAGTTTATCATTAGCAAGGGTATTAAGACTAGATGACATTATATGAATGGCATATAAAAAAATGATTAAACTTAATATAAACCAGATTATATTTTTTATGATAAAATCACATCCTTTTTTAATATATATATATTAAGTAATTGATAAATAATGTTGGTTTTCAAGATAAAGATTAAATGATAGAATATAAAAAGATAGGATGTGAAAATATGAATTATAGTGCAATTGTATTATGTGCTGGTAAAGGAAGTAGAAGTGGATTAGCTTATAATAAAATGTTATATCGTTTTAAAAATAAAACTGTTTATGAAATGACTATGGAGATATTTTTAAATGATGAACGTTGTAAGCAAATTGTCGTAGTGACTAAAGAAGAGGAAATTGATGATTTAAAAAAATTAATTTCATCAAAAAAAATTGATTATGTTTTTGGTGGAAAAGAACGCCAAGATAGTGTTTATAATGGTTTACAAGTAATTAAAGAAGATTATGTTTTAATTCATGATGGAGCAAGACCATATTTAAAAAGAGAAAATATTAATAGTATATTAGAATGTTTAAGTGAAAATGATGCTTGTTTATTGGTTGTACCTGTTAAAGATACAATTAAAATATGTTTGGATGGTAATATTGTAAAAACTTTACCAAGAGAACAATTGGTACAGGCTCAAACGCCTCAGGCATTTAAAACAGAGTTGATAAAAAGATGTTATCAAAAAGGTAAGGATGAAAAATTTATTGCTACTGATGATGCTTCTTTAGTTGAATATTTTGAAAATACTAAAGTAAAAGCGGTTTTAGGTAATTACGGTAATATTAAAATAACAACTCCAGAAGATTTATAAAAAATTATTAATAAATAATGATAAAATCAAAGAAAATATTGCTTTGCAGTAAATGATGTGCTATTATATGGAAGCATGTAAAAATATTATATTTACTGCCTGCTTATTTAAAAAAATAAGCCAATAGACCATAGGAGGTATAAAAAATGAACAAGTATGAAATTATGTTTATTGTAAAACCTGACGTTGAAGAAGAAGCTAGAAATACTTTAATTGAAAACTTCAAAAGTATTTTAAAAGCTAACGGTGGAACTGTTGACAACGTTAATGAATGGGGATTACGCGATTTAGCTTATGAAATTAAAGATTTCAAAAAAGGTTACTATGTAGTTGTAGATACAACTTGTACAGCTGCAGATGTTGCTGAATTTGAACGTTTATCAAACATTAACTCATCTATGTTACGTCATTTAACTCTTCGTAAATAGTAGGAGGCGTTTTAGATGATAAATAGAGTAGTCTTAGTTGGACGGATGACTAGAGATCCTGAGCTTAGAAGAACGCCTCAAGGTGATGCAGTTACATCATTTACTTTAGCAGTAAATCGTAACTATACTAGTAGAGATGGTCAACAACAAGCTGATTTTATCAATTGTGTTGTTTGGCGTAAACCAGCTGAGAATGTTGAAAGATATTGTTCTAAGGGAAGTTTAGTTGGAGTTGAAGGTAGAATTCAAACTCGTAGCTATGATAATTCACAAGGACAAAAGGTTTATGTAGTTGAGGTAATTTGTGATAGTGTTCAGTTCTTAGAAACAAGAGCTGCTCGTGAAAGAAATCAATTTCAATCTCAACCACAAATGCAACAAAATAATGATAATTTCTACGATATGAAAACAGTAGAATTAGAAAAAGAATTTGATAATTCTTTTAATACTTATGATATCATGGAAGACGATATTCAGTTTTAAAGAAAGGAGTTTTAAAAATGGCATTTAGAAAACAAAGAATGGGAAGAAAAAAAGTATGTTATTTTACAAAAAATAATATTAAATATATTGATTATAAAGATGTTGAATTATTAAAAAGATTTATTTCAGCAAATGGTAAAATAATTCCAAGACGTGTAACTGGAACAAGTGCAAAATATCAAAGAATGTTAGCTACAGCTATTAAACGTGCACGTCAAATGGCATTATTACCATACGTTGGTGAATAATAGTAAGAAACTTTGATTTAAATCATAATGTTATTAATTTAAGACATTGTGTAAAAAGGATAAAAGTAAAGAAGATATTTGAACATGTATGTTAGATATCTTCTTTTTTTTGTTTTTATGATATACTTATAGTAGTATTGTTGTTTAGAAATTTTTATATGTTTAGTGAAATGTGATATATATTTAAAATATTAGGAGTGGTTATTATGGCTTTGTTTGATGATTTAACAAAAAAAGCAGCAAAATTTACAGAAAAAACAATTGAGAAATCTTCTGAATTAGCGGATACCGCAAAGTTAAAAATTAGTATAAAAAGTGCGCAAGCTGATTTAGATAAACAATTTATTGAATTAGGAAAAGTATATTATGACATGTGTTGTAAAGATAATATTTTTGATCAGGATACTGCTAAAATAGTTCAAGAAATTAATGAAATAAAAGATAAAATAGAAAAGTTAGAAAAGCAATTAGATAAATAGATTTTTAATAGGAAATAAAAAATGAGACTGATAATAATTATTTTAAATCAATTATTATCAGTCTCTTTATCCATACTATAATTTATTATTTTTTTTTAGAATCATCTAAATTGATTTTATCCCAATATGTAGCTCCTTTAATGTTTAATTTT
The DNA here is from genome assembly GCA_018369555.1 of Thomasclavelia spiroformis. GTDB lineage: Bacteria > Bacillota_I > Bacilli_A > Erysipelotrichales > Coprobacillaceae > Thomasclavelia > Thomasclavelia spiroformis_A. Next base: position 3,446 of record JAGZCC010000041.1, on the reverse strand, counting down.
TTTGGATTAAAGATAGGATCTTTATTAGATTTCTTTTGATTACAATAATCATTTAAACATTTAATAGCAATTTTACCAAGAAATAAAATAACGATAATATTTAAAATTGCCATGAATCCCATTAATACATCAGCTAAATCCCAGATAGTATTGAAATTAGCTTGTGCGCCAAAGAAAATAACAATAATGGTAATAATTCTAAAAACAAATAAAACCAATTTATTATTAATAATAAATTTTAAATTACTTTCAGCATAACAATAATTTCCAATTAAAGACGAAAAAGCAAATAAAAATATTGAAATTGTTATAAAATGTATACCATACTCTCCAATTCCTGCAAAGATTGCTTGTTGAACATATGGCATACCAGTTAATCCTGAATCTGTTCCATAATTTAATAACATAAATGCTGTAGTGGAACAAATTAAGATAGTATCAATAAAAACAGAAATAGTTTGCACTAATCCTTGCTTAACAGGGTGGGAAACATCAGCAGTAGCACCAGCATTTGGGGCTGATCCCATCCCGGCTTCATTTGAAAATAAACCTCTTTTTATACCATACATTATACAAGAGCCACTAAAGCCACCAATTATAGCATTAAAATCAAATGCTTGGTTAAATATATCATTAAAGATTGTTGGAAGTTTATCAAAATTTATAAATGTAATATATAAACCAATGAATATATATATAATAGCCATAATAGGAACAATAGTGGAACTAATAATACCAATTCGATGTACACCTCCAAAAATAACAAAAGCAGTTGCAAGTGCTAAGATAATACCGATAATGATACTTACCAATTGATTATTTTCAAAATAATATTCAACAGCGCTACTAACATTGTAGGCTTGTAATGGATTAAAACCAAAAATAAAACATGCAATTAATAAACAAGAAAATATAATTCCTAACCATCGCTTATTTAATGCTTTTTCAATATAGTAAGCGGGTCCACCTCTAAAGGTATCACCATCTTTTTCTTTATATACTTGAGCTAAAGTTGATTCAATAAAAGCACTTGCTCCACCAATAAAAGCAGTTACCCACATCCAAAAAATTGAACCAGGCCCACCTGCAGCTAAAGCGGTAGCAACACCAGCAATATTACCTGTACCAACTCTTGAAGCAGTAGATATCATTAAAGCTTGAAATGATGAAACGCCATCTTCATGTTTTGATTTCTCTTTTAATAAGCGAATCCCTTCGGGAAATAACCTAAATTGTACAAATTTAGTTTTTATTGAAAAATATAAGCCTGTTATTACAAGTAATAAAATTAAAATATTGCTATATAAGAATTCGTTTAATATGCTAAGAAAATTTTGCATGTATCAATATCCTTTCTTAAGTTAATATAATGTACTGTTTAAGCACCTTTTTTTATATTATCATGATTAATTAATTGTGTAAATGTTTAAAATAAAAAACAAATTTTAAATTATATAAACAAAAATAATTGATAATATAAATTTTATATTGTTAATTATGAAAAAGAGAGATTGAAATAAAATAAATATTGTTTATAATTAATATGGTTAGCATAAAACTCAGAATGGAGCGATTGAATGAATAAGAACTATGATGTTGTGGTAGTTGGTGCTGGTCCAGCTGGAATCATGACGTGTTATGAATTATATTTAAAACAACCTGACTTGAAAGTATTGCTTATAGACAAAGGACAAGATGTAATGTATCGTCATTGCCCAATTAAAGAAAAGAAAATAAAATCTTGCCCAATCATAAAAAATAATGAATCTGGGTGCTTACCTGCATGTTCAATTACTGCGGGATTTGGAGGAGCTGGTGCATATTCTGATGGTAAATTTAATATTACTAGTGAATTTGGTGGTTGGTTAACTGATTATTTATCAACAGATGAAGTAGAAAATATTATTCAATATGTTGATAATCTTTATTTAAAACATGGTGCAACTAAAGAAATCACAGATCCTACAACAGATAAGGTTAAAGAAATTGAACATCGTGGATATGCTGTTGGATTAAAATTACTTAGAGCTAAAGTTCGTCATTTAGGAACGGAAGAGAATTTAAGAATAATGACAGAAATGTCTACTAAATTAAAAGAACATATTGATATGTTATTTAAGACAGCAGTTAAAGAAGTTTTAGTGGAAAATGATCACGCTACAGGTGTTATTTTAGAAAATGGTGAGATAATTAATGCTAAAAAAGTTGTTTTAGCACCAGGTCGTGATGGTTCAGCATGGTTGACAAAAGTATTAAAAAAACATGGTTTAGAACTTTATAATAATCAAGTTGATATTGGAGTTCGAGTGGAAACAAGTAATATTGTTATGGAAGAAATAAATAAAAATTTATATGAAGGTAAATTTATATATAATACAAGTGTTGGAACTAAAGTAAGAACATTTTGTTCAAATCCATCAGGACATGTTGTAATTGAAAATCATAGCGGAACAATGTTAGCTAATGGACATGCTTATCATGATCCTAAACTAGGAAGTAAAAATACTAATTTTGCTTTGTTAGTATCTCATACATTTAGTGAACCTTTTAATGAACCAAATGAATTTGCTCACGAAGTGAGTCGTCTAGCAAATAAATTATCAAATGGTTCTGTAATGGTTCAAAGATATGGTGATATTAAAAGAGGAAGAAGAACAACAGAAAAGCGCTTAAAAGAGGGTTATACTGTTCCAACTCTTAAAGAAGCTGTTCCAGGTGATTTAGGTTTAGTATTACCATATAATACAATGAAATCAATTATTGAAATGATTGAAGCCTTAGATAAAATAACTCCTGGTATTGCTAATGAACATACTTTATTATATGGGGTTGAAGCAAAATTTTATTCGGCTCGTCCAAAAGTTCGAGAAGGTTTTGAGTGTGAAATCAATGATTTATATGTTGCTGGTGATGGTGCAGGTTTAACAAGAGGATTAGCTCAAGCTGGTGCAAATGGTATTATTGTAGCACGACATATTATTGATCATATTAAATAGAAGTCTTACATAGGTAAGGCTTTTTTATTTACATATGAAAATAATTAGATTGATATTGACAATACATATAATATAAGTTAAGATTACAACGATAAATAAAGGCAATGAATAGAAGAGTAATTATATTTTGATCATTCTAGAGAGTCTCGGTTGGTGGAAAGAGATAATGATAGATATAATAAAAAAAGACTAGGAGCTGTATCTAGGATATTGAATTGATTAGATAACGTGAGCCACGTTACAGGCAAGACTATTATTTGATAGTTAGTGAGGTTAATAAGGTGACTTATTAATGAAATAGGGTGGTACCACGATACTTTCGTCCCTTTGGGATGGAAGTTTTTTATATTTAGGAGCTAACTATATAAAATTCAAGTGTTTTTTATGAAAAAGTTTGAAAATATGAAAATAGTGAATTTACAAGTTAACTGTTAAAGTTCTTTGAAAAGT
>JAGZCC010000040.1 GCA_018369555.1 Thomasclavelia spiroformis | reverse complement strand
AACACAAGCTAAATGATCATGACTGTATTTATTAATAAGATCGATCATAGAATCCTTTTTAGGTTTACGTTTTATATGAGACATAGTTATCACCTCAAGTATATGATACCAAAGAAAAAGATAACATGAGTTATATCAAAGGTTTTTAACTCCGTTTTTAAGGAGTTAAAATGAAATTTTCTATTTTTTATAAAAAACATTTTTAATCATGTGTCATGTGGTCAATCAAAAATTAAAAAATAAAAAAAATTAAATAATAAGTATAAATATGTTGAATAAAATCTATGTTAGAATATGTCAGTAAATAATGAGAAAATTTTCTATAAAAACAACGTAGTTATATTAGATAAGTCATTAGAGGATTTTTATTTACAATTTTTTTGAGAAAGGCATAGGTTATGAAGAAAAAAACATTTTACAAAGGAACAACTGCATTTTTAGCTATGTGTATGAGTTTTGGCGCGATTTTGCCATTAAATCCATCATATGTAGAAGCTAAAGAAAAAACTGAGCAAGTAGAAGTTCAAAAAAATGGGATAGTTTCATTAGATAAAAACGATACTAATTTCACATTTGGAAACGAATATATTAAAAGGACTTTTAGTATTGCAAACAAAAAATTGAATACTACAAAAGTAGTAAATTATCGTACAGGTGCTGCTTCCCCTACAGAATTAGTACCTCAAGCAGGTAGTGAAGAATTTATTATTAACACTTTAGACAATGGAAGCGAAGAAGGGAAAATTAAAAAACCAACTAAAAAAATAGATAGTTCTAATTTTACTGTAGAAGCTGATAGCGTAGCAACAAATGAAGGTACAAATGGAGCTGCAGAAAAAATGTTTGATAGTAATGATACAACATACTACCACTCAAAATATGATGGACAAGAAAATGATCAAGTGAAATATCCACATAATATTTATGTAGATATGGGCGAAGAAAAATCATTTAAATCAGTACGATATCAACAAAGATTAAATAATGGAACCCCTACTAATGGTGGACGAGTTGAAAACTTTAAATTATATACTGCAGATAGTTTAGATGCTTTAAAAACGGCTACTGATCCAGTTTATGAAGGAAAGTTTGATAATCAAAAAGAAACATATGTAAATTTAAATAAGACTTTAACAGCTCAATTCGTAAGAATTGAATTTACATCAGGATATAAACCTTCTGATAATTCAAATGTAAATGTGGCAAGCTGTTCAGAATTCAACTTCTTTGAAGATGAAGCTATTTTCCCAGAAAAAGTAAAATCACAAATCAAAAGCAGTGAACTAACTTTAAAAGGTGAACCAGTTTTAACTACAAAAGATGATGTTAAAACATTAACTTTTGAATTTGAACCAGTTACAGCTCGTGGTGTTGAATATACAATTAAAGAGATAATTACTATGAAAGATGGTGATTCTTTCATGCGTAAACATTTAGAAATTTCAGTACCAGAAAAAGATGCAGCTAAAGCTAAAATTGATTATATTGATTTAGAAAATATGAATTTAGCTGATGCCAACTTACAAGAAAATCAATATTGGACAATTCCAGAACAAAAAGATAATCCTGATATGGCAAATATGAAAGGTGATTACCTTGAATTAGGACAACCATATTATTTGGGGGCAATGTATTGGGGATGTGAATTTCCGGAAACAGAAAATAAAATTCGTGATAAAAATGGTTTTATTCGCTATCATTATGGTAAATCTTTAGCTAAAGATAAACATTTCGAATATCATAAAAATAATACAGCAGGAACTATGACAACTTGGGATGCGGTTGTAGGTGCTGCAAGAAGCACAGATTATAATGTAGTGCAAGCTGATTTCTATGAATATATTGAAACAATTGCTACTGATACTGAATTTCGTCAACAATACAACTCTTGGTATGATAATATGAAAAATATTTCTGATGAAAATATCTTAAAGAGTTTCTATGAAATTGAAAAAGGATTTACACAACATGGTGTTAATCCATTAGATTCATATGTAGTAGATGATGGTTGGATCAATTACAGTTCTTTCTGGGATTTTAATAATAAATTTCCTAACGAACTGTATAATTCAAGTTTACAAGTAAATCAATTAGGTTCTAACTTTGGTTTATGGTTAGGTCCTCGTGGTGGTTATGGTACGCAAGGTGAAATTGCAAATTGGATTGAGAGAAATGGTTTTGGTTCAGTTAATCGCCAATCTGGGGATATTAATATTTCAGATGCTCGCTATTTAAATAAATTACGTGATGACATTTTCTTAGGGTATCAAGATAAATTTGATATTAACTATTGGAAACTTGACGGAATGTTATTACACCCTTCAACTGCCCCATCTGAGTATTATGTAACAGGAAGCCCATTCTATACAATTAGTGAAACATATGAACGTTGGACTGATTTATATGAAGATATGCGTGAAAATCGCAAAGGTAAAGATTTATGGATCAACATGACTTCATATACAAATCCATCGCCATGGCATTTACAATGGGTAAATAGTGTATGGATGCAAAATACAGGTGATACAGGATATACAAATAAGTTCGGTAATAACGATCAACAAGCAATGTTGACTTATCGTGATAATTCTTATTACAATTTCTTAAAAGAAAGACAATGGCAATTACCACATAAATATTTCTATAATCATGATCCAGTTTATGGATTAACGGCAAACGATGCTTATAATCGCCCAGATATTAAGTTCTCAGATAAAGAATTAAGAGAACATTTATTTATGTTAGGTACAAGAGGTACAGCGTTCTGGGAATATTACTATAGTTATTCTATGTTTGATGATAATAAATGGGATATAAATGCAGAAGCTGCTAAATGGATTGAAGACAATTTTGATATTCTTCAAAAATCAATGATGTTTGGTGGAAAACCAGAAAACGGAGATGTTTATGGATATTCTTGTTGGAACGGAAGTGATGGAATTGTTTCATTACGTAATCCTTCTGACAAAGAACAAACTTACACAATAAAATATGACCGTTTAATTGGTGTTGGTGAAAATACAAAAGACGTATATGGTAAAGTAATTATTGGTGATGTTGCAAAATATCAAAATAATAATAAATTGTCCTATAATGATGAAATTACATATACATTGCAACCAAAAGAAGTATTAATTATGCAATATGGTGCACAAGATATTCTTGCTGCTCAAATTGAATCAATTCATGCAAATGAAAATAAATTAGAAGTTACATTTAATGAAACATTACGTACACCTTCTAAAGAAATGTTTATGGTAGAAGGTTACAATGTAACTAATGTAACATTAAAAGAAGATCGTCAAACTGTGGAATTAGTTTTAGATAAAGCGGTTAAAGATACAAGTGATGTTAAAGTAGTTGTAAATGGTGTGCAAGATACTGTCGGTAATGCTACAACAGCTACTAAAGTAGATGATTATTATACAAATGATGCAGTACAGAGTATAGTTAATCGTAAATTAGATGGAACTGCAATAAATAAAGGAAGTAAATATTCAATTGATGGTTCTGAAGGATTCTCAGTAACAGGTGTTATTAAAACAGAATCAAAAGGTGTAGAAATTTTACGTCAAGAAGATAGTTATAGTGTTGGTATTGATAATGATGGATATTTGATATTTACTATGGGTGATGTAACAGCTAACTCAAAATATGTACAAAAAACAGTAGATCGTAATACGGAGGGACGTCCTGTAACTTCTGAAACAAAAGGATTAATTGCAGACGGTAAAGAACATCAATTTACTGCTGTTAAAGAAGTAAATGGAATGTTAAAACTTTACATTGATGGTGAAGTTGTAGGTTCAGCTTATAACGATAAAAACCTTAATCCAAAACTAAATAAAGCAGATTTAGTATTTGCTGATGGTTTAGTAGGAGAAACTGCATATATTACAGTTGTTGACCACGCTTTAGCTTTTGATGAAGTAGCAAGCTTCAATAATGCCGAAGGAAATGTAGCTAGTTCGAAAGTTAATGCTTTAGTTAATGTTAGAGCTTATGATGAAACAACTAAAACTGAAATTTCATCAAAATCAGATCGTCCATTTACGATGATTAATGATGGTAATAAAACAACAGATAATTATTTAGAGTTAACAGATACATCTGACAGAAAGAATCATTCTCGTTATGTTGAATTTGATTTAGGTGCTGAATATGATTTAACAAAATTACATTTAACACGTTATTTTAAAGATAATCGTACTTATGGACCAACAGTTATTGCTTTAAGCAAAGATCAAAACTTTACAGAAGAAGAAGTAGTATTTAATACTGATAGTACTGGTAATGTTCATAAATTAGGTGCGGGTAAAGATAAACTATATCAAGAAAGTGCTGCTGGAAAAGATATTGTATTAGAAAATAGTGTAAAAGCACGTTATATTAGACTTTATGTAAATGGTCGTGATGGAAATACATCAGATCATATAGTTGAATTTGAAGCTTATGGTTCTAAAGCTGAAATTCCATCAATTTCAAGAATCGATTATTCAAGATTAGAAACATTGGTAAATGAAGATTTAACAAAAACATATACAGCTGCTTCAATAGAAGCATATAACCAAGCAGCTAAAACAGATCTTGAAGCTGCAAAAGAATTATTAGCTAATAAAAACGCTAAATCAGATGCACAAGTAGAAGAGTTAGTTAATAAAATTACAAAACATCGTGAATTATTAGTAAAAATCAACGAAGAAACAAATGTTGATAAAACAGCATTAGAAATTGCAATCGAATTAGCTAATAAAGCTAAACAAGATGATCAATACAAGAATGTCGTAGATGCCGTAAAAGCTAAATTCGAAGCATCTTTAACTGCAGCTAATACAGTTAATAAAAAGGTTGATGCTACACAAGCAGAAGTTGACAAAGCATTCGATGAATTAGCTCAAGCATTACAAATGTTAAGCTTTATCAAAGGGGATGTTGCTGGCTTAAAAGAATTGATTGCTAAAGCTGAAACATATCAAGCTGATGATTACACAACAGAAAGTTATCAAGCTTTACAAGTAGCAATCGCTGAAGCTAAGGAAGCTATCAAAGATGAAGGAAATGCGTTAGTTGTTGATGTTGAAGTTGCTAAAACAAAATTACAAGAAGCAATCAATAACTTAGTTAAAGTTGAAACAATCGATAAATCTAAATTACAAGCATTTTATGATCAAGTAAAAGTAATGGAAGAGGCTAAATATCTTCCAAATACTTGGACAGGATTCAAAGTAGCTTTAGATCAAGCTGCTGAAGTATTAGGAAAAGATAAATCATCTCAAGAAGAAGTAAATACTGCTTATGATGCTTTAGTTAAAGCATACTTAAATTTAAGATTAAAACCCAATAAAGATGCTTTAAAAGATTTAATTACTAGGGCAGAAAGCTTAAACAATCCTAAATTAGCAGAAGAAATTGCTCAAGCTAAAGCTATCGTAACTAATGAAAATGCTACTGATGCTCAAGTTAAAGAAGCTTATACTACATTGAATGCTGCAATCAAAGATTTAAAAGCTGGAGATAAAGCAGTGGCTACTGGGGATAATAATGTAATGACATCAATGATGTCCTTAGCAGGATTATCAATCGCTGGATTATATTTAAGCAAAAAAAGAAAAACTAAATAATTCAAGGTTTTTGATCAATAAACCTTAACGTGGTTTGTAAAAATTAGGAGCTAAATTTAGTGGGAATTTATGCACTCATAGAGTAGATAGGTAAAATAATTAAAACTTTAGTTGAAGTTGTTAATGACATAATAACCTTCTAGTAGACAGTATAAATAATTAAAGTACTGTTTATTAGGAGGTTTTTCATTTGGGAAGAAAAAGTAAATATTTTAAATAATTAAAAATTGATATATAAATAATTATTTGAATGGTGGTAGTTGTACTAGTTCTTTAGCTAATTGAATTGGTATTAATAAGGCGGTTGTTGGGTTTAAAAAGTTACATTTACTATGGATTTTACTGTATTGTAAACTGTTTCGATATATTCAAATACCAGTTTATATGCCTTCTGTAATCCGTTATCTTTAATCTGTTTTTTAGTACATGAAATGATTTTATACATGGATCATCCCACGATGTTTCTTTTTATGAATAAATTTTTGTGTTCTTTCTGTTATTTTTTGATATTCCTTACTTGTAAACTGCTGATCTATACTAAATGCAATATTAATGATTTATATGGTTCGCTTCATTTTTTAGCTATTTTTATATATTCTAAAAGTAATTTTGTAGTCATATCCTTTGTCAGTACTCACACTGTTATTTTTCGTGAATATAGATTTTAGATTGTCAACACTTTTTGGACAATTTCTATAAGAATATTCTGAATTTAACTAGTGTTTTATAACCAAGTGAATCATGTACCCTGATATTGTTATACCACTCTACATAATCAAATAATGTCTGTTCTAGTTCTTCTAAACGTTTAGATTTTTTATTAAATGCAAATTCTGTTTTAATAATTTCATATGTTACTTCTCATCGTACGGAGATCCTTTAGTATTTAGTGATTTAGTAGTATTAAATGTTTTTTCAATATCTTCATTTTTAAACTTGTTTCGATAATCTACACTATACTGAATTTTATATAGTGCAGATTATGGTTATCAATATATAGGTTCAATTTTCGTATATATGCTTAAAGAAAATAATATGAAACAAAGCATGTATTATTATGGTAAGCATTATTATGATATAAAGGGAGAATTAGTGCAGGGAATTAATGAATGGATTCGATATTATACTTATGTAAAATATTAAAGAAGAAGATTCTATATGAAGTAAGAAGTAAAGCATAAAATGGAAAAAACTCTAATCAACATCAAATACCTGAAAATAGGAGAATATTTAAATATGAAGCAGACTACTACATTAAACATAAAAAATTCCTGTCAGTAAACGATTAGAGACACACATATAATTTTAATTATTTATTCTATCTGCTTGATAGGGGGCTCAAATAGTTTTTTGAATATTTTATAAAAAATTATCAATTATTTAAAGAAAATAATTTATCAATAATATGTATGATTAAAATATAATAAATAAAAATTATGCAAAAGTGCAAATTAATTTTTAAAAATTTTAAATACTATTCACTAGTTTTAATATATTATTATATAGGATAATGAAACCCGTTACATTTGAGGCGTGCAATTATCGACATCGGTTTGCTGTTAAGATAATAGCAGTGAACTGAGGTATCACTTTTCTATTGATAAAAGTTTATGTAATAAGTATCTATGAGATACTTAAATCTATTATAAGAAAGGAGATGTTATAAATAAAAAAATTGTTATAGATCTATGCTATAAGAGGAATGTAAATTCATGGTATTTAGAGAAAGGGGAACTAAGATGAATAAAAAGACATTTCACAAAATTAGTGTTTGGTCATTAGCTGCAATGATGTCGCTTTCAACAATTAGTACAACTACTATTGGTTTATCAGCTAAAAATGTACTAAATGATCAAATCAGTACATTAGAGGTTGATGAAGCAGGTTATAATGTATTAGGTGCAGTTACATCAGCGTCAGTAGATGGGAATAAAGTTGATTTAACTATTAAAACAGGTGAAAAAATTCGTTTTACATTCTTAGAACAAAATGTATTTAGAATGTATATGGCTCCAGAAGGTGAAGAATTTAAAGACTATCCGGATCCAAATAGTAAAGATCATACTGCTACTATTACAAATAAAACAGATGATCAATATCAAAGTGAATATAATGTTGTTCCTGAATTAACAGAAACAGAAACAGCATATATTATTTCAACTAGTAAAATTAAAGTTGAAATTCAAAAAGCTAATTCATTAATGAAATTAATGAAAGTTGATGGAACAGTTGTATGGGAAGAAGCAGCTCCATTAAAGTATAAATCTGGAAGTACAATTCAAACATTAAAAACTAATGATGATGAATATTTCTATGGTGGTGGAACTCAAAATGGACGTTTCTCACATAAAGGAAAATCTATTAAAATTGTTAATACAAACAACTGGGTAGATAAAGGAGTTGCAAGTCCAAATCCATTCTATTGGTCAACAAACGGATATGGTGTTGTAAGAAATACATGGAAACCAGGGGAATATGATTTTGGTTCAAAAGATGCTCAAACTGTTACTACTACTCATAATGAAAAACGATTTGATGCATACTATTTTGTAGATGATAGTACTAAAGATATTTTAGGTGATTACTATGAATTAACAGGAAAACCTGCAGAACAACCTGAATATGCTTCATATTTAGGACACTTAAACTGCTACAATCGTGATTTCTGGTTAGAAGTACCAGAAGGAACTAGCGGAGCTGTTAAATTAGGAGATAAATGGTATAAAGAATCACAATCTGATAATGGTGGAACTAAAGAAACATTATTAGGTGATGCTGATACTACAGCTCAACAAATTATCGAAGATCACAAAGCACATGATATGCCATTTGGCTGGTTCTTACCAAATGATGGATATGGTTGTGGATATGGTCAAACTGATAGTCAAGCTGGAGACCTTGAAAATCTTAAAAACTTTGGTGATTATGCTAATGAAAATGGGGTTCAAATTGGTTTGTGGACACAATCTAATTTATGGCCAGCTGATCCAAGTAACCCACAAAAAGGTGAACGTGATATTTATAAAGAAGTTGAAGCTGGAGTTCATTCAGTAAAAACTGACGTTGCATGGGTTGGTGCTGGATATTCAATGGCATTAAATGGAATTAGTGTTGCATATGATGCAATTTCATCTAAATCAGGAATGAAACCACACATTGTTACATTAGATGGTTGGGCAGGAACTCAACGTTATGGTGGTATTTGGTCAGGGGATCAATCAGGAGGAAATTGGGAATATATTAGATTCCATATTCCAACTTATATTGGTACATCTTTATCAGGACAACCAAATATCGGTAGTGACATGGATGGTATCTTTGGTGGAAAAAACAAAACTGTTCAAACACGTGATTTCCAATGGAAAGCATTCACTACATATATGTTAGATATGGATGGATGGGGATCTAATCAAAAATCACCATGGGCTTTAGGTGAAGATAATACTTCAATTAACAGAACTTACTTAAAATTAAAGGCACAATTAATGCCATATATTAATACTATTTCACATGAAGCAACTGCTGAAGGTGGATTACCAATGATTAGAGCAATGTTCTTAGAAGAAGAAAATGCTTATACATTAGGTAGTGCTACTCAATACCAATATATGTGGGGAGATAATTTCTTAGTAGCACCAATTTATCAAAATACAGCTGCTGATGCAGAAGGAAATGATATCAGAAATGATATTTATTTACCAAGTACAAGTGATGTTTGGATTGATTATTTCACTGGACAACAATATAGAGGCGGACAAGTATTAAATAACTTTGATGCTCCTATCTGGAAATTACCAGTATTTGTTAAAAATGGTGCAATTATTCCAATGTATGCAGAAAATAATAACCCAGAAGCAATCACTGAAACAAATAAAGATGGTCTAGATAGATCACAACGTATTGTTGAATTCTATCCACATGGTTCAACTCAATTTGAAGCATATGAAGATGATGGTAAAACATTGGGTGGAGCTTCTAGTACAACTTTATTAACTTCTGATGTTAAAGATGGAACTGCAACTTTAAAAGCTGAAAAAGCTGTAGGAAATTATCCAGGAATGGTAAAAGAAAGATCTAGTGAATTTGTAGTAAATGTTTCAAAAGCACCTACTAAAGTAACTGGAAAAGTTGCTGGTAAAGGTGTTGAATTTACAGCTGTATCAACTCAAGAAGAATATGATGCGGCTGAAGGTAATGTATATTTCTATAATGAAAATCCTTCTGTAATTGTTAAAGATTATGCAAGTGAAGGAAGTAAATATGAAAATACAGAAGAAACAACAACACCAAAATTATATGTAAAATCTACTGATAAAGTTGATATTACTGAATATGATTTCACTGTAAATGTTGAAGGATTTGAAAATACTCAAGATTTAGGTGAAGATGTATTAGATGAATCATTAATTGCTCCTGCAGGATTAGCTGAAAAAGCAAAAACTGATTCAGAAATTACTGTTGGATGGGATGCAGTAGATACTGCAGCAACTTATGATATCGAAGTAGATGGTACAGTATATCGTAATATTAAAAATCCAGAATATACACATTATGGATTATCATATTTAACTGATCATACATATCGTGTACGTACTGTTGCAGAAAATGGACATTATTCAAATTGGTCTGATTTAGTTACTATTACAACTAATGATAACCCATACCGTAATGTACCAGATGTAAGTGCATCATGGAGTTATGGAGATAGCTGGGGTGATTTAGAAAATGCATTTGATCATGATACAGGAACAATGTTCCATTCATCAAATCCTGTAACTCCAGATCAAATGATGACATTAGATCTAGGGGCTGCTTACCAACTTGATAAGTTAACTTATCAACCACGTATGGACAATAAAGGTAACGGTACTGTTCAACAAATGGATGTTTATGCAAGTTTAGACGGTGTAAACTATACAAAAGTTTGGGACGGAAAAGCTAATGGAGATTGGACATACTCAAGCAGTATGGATGATCCAGATATTAAAGAAATGAAATTTAGCGGACTTAAGGCTCGTTATCTAAAAATTAGTGTATTAAAATCAAAAGGTGGATTCTTCTCTGCTTCTGAACTTACTCCATATAAAGTAGATGGAACAAATGCATGGGTTGTTGGAGATGTTAACAACTCAGGTACAGTTGATGATAATGACTTAACATTCTATGAAAACTACGTTGGATTAAAACCAGTTGATAACGATTGGGAATATTCAACATTAGGAAATATTGATAATAACAAAATTATTGATGCTTATGATATTTCATTTGTAGCTAGTATGTTAGGTGAAAAAATCACTAATGCTAAACAAGGAGTAGAAGGTAAGATTGAAATTATTCCTTCAAAAACTGATATTAAAGCTGGTGATGAAGTAACATTAAATTACTATGGAATTGGATTAAAGAACGTTAATGCATTTAGCGTTGAAATGCCAGTTGATACTGATTTATTTGAAGTAACTAATTTTGGTAGTGCTTCATTATCAACAGTATTTATGAGAAACTTCTCAAAAACTAGATTCCACAATGATGGTTCAGTTGATAACTATGTATGCTTTACTAACGTAGGTAATCAAGAATTATTAAATGGAACAGGAAGCTTAGCTAAAGTTACAATTAGAGCTAACGAAGACTTTACATGGGATACAAAAGCTACACAAGCAATTGTAGTTGGTCAAGATCTATCTAAAGCTGATGCGTTAATTGATATTACTCAAGAACCAACAGCTCCAGAAACAAAAAATGTTTTAGGATTAAATGATATCAAATCTATTACATTTGATAATGATAAAAAACAAGGTATGACTGGTAGCGAATTATGGCAACAATCTAATTGGAAAGAAATCTTATTTGATGGAAAAACTTCAGGTGATATGGCAGAATTTAAATGGTATTTCCCAGAAAAAGATATTGCTGAAGAAGTAAAACTTCCTACAGATATGAACTTTACATTTAATAAAGCAGAACCATTAAAAACTATTAAAGTCTATAACAGAGAAAAGAGTAATGGTCATGTAACAAGCATTAAAGCAACTGCTTATGCTGGAGATACTGCATATGACTTAGGAACTATTGATAAAGGTCAAGATGTATTTGAATTTACAGTTCCTGCAGAAGCAACAAATATTGATCGTGTAGTAATTACACCATTAACAAGTACTGGTACAGCTACTGGAACTCAAACTGGTAGTGAAACAAACCGTATGTTATCATTACGTGAAATTGAATTTGAAACTGATAGTGCAGTAAAAGCTACAGGTATTGAATTCACTAAAGATAGTGCTGATAGTGTATACACAGGTGCGATTGCTGAAGTATCTGCTGTTGTAACACCAAATAATGCAACTAACCCATTCTATGAAATTACAAGTAGTGATGAAAATATTGCTAAAGTAATTAAAATTCCAATGGAAGATAAATATATTTATGCAGTTCAAGGTATTAAAGAAGGAACAGTAACTTTAACTGCAACATCTAAAGATGGACAATTTACTGCTACTAAAGAATTTACAGTAACTCAAGGGGTAGATTCATCTGTATTACAAGGAGAAATTGATAAGTTTGAAGATTTATATGAAAACTTATATACAGTTGAAAGTTATGCTAAAGTAGAAGAATTAGTTAATGAAGCAAAAGAATTAATTGCTTCTGATGATGCAACTCAAGATGCAGTTGATAAAATTACAATTGACATTGTTAATGCAATGAAAGAATTAGAATTCAAAGGTTCTAATACTGATCAACCATCTAGTCAAAACTTAATTCCTCAAAATACATTAAAACGCTATGATGAATCAAGTATGTCTGCTTATGAAAAAGAAGATGCAAGTTATACAATTGATGGTAAAACAGATACAATTTGGCATTCAAATTACAGTTCAAGTTATAAATTACCACAATATGTAACTATTGATTTAGGTGCTGTTTATGACTTAGAACAAGTTAATATGTTACCACGTCAAAATAATCGTAATGGACATATTACACATTATCGTATTGAAGTAAGTACTGATGGAACTACATTTACACCAGTTGTAGAAGGATATTTACCACATGATGGTAATTCATTAGATAACCCTGGTGAAGAAAAAGAAATTAAATTTGATACAACAAAAGCTCAATATGTAAGATTTATTGCAATCGAATCATTAGGTGATAGAAATAATGCATATGCATCTATCGCTGAATTAAACTTCTATGGAACTACTGAAAGTGGAGAAGTAGAAACAGTAAATAAAGCTGCATTAGAAGCTGCAGTAACTACTGCAAATGCACTTAAAGAACAAGGAGCATTAAACAATGTTATTCCTGCGGTAGTGGCAGAATTTAATGCTGCACTTGCAGAAGCTGAAGGAATTTTAGCTGACTCAAATGCTGATCAAGCTACAGTTGATGCTTCATTCTTCCGCCTTGCAACAGCTATTCAAATGGTAGACTTTGTAAAAGGTGACAAAACAGAATTAATAAAATTAGTTGAAGAATATAGTAAACTTGAAGAAAATAATTATACTACAGCTTCATGGGAAGTATTTAAAGGTGCATTAGATGCAGCAATCGCTGTTAGAGATGATGAAAATGCCTTAGAATATGAAGTAAAAGAAGCATTAAATAACTTAAAAGATGGATATGCACAATTAGTTGTTGTTGCTGATAAGACAGCATTACAAGCCATGGTAGATAAAGTTAATGGATTAGATGAAAAATTATATACAGAAGCATCATGGGCAAAACTTGCTGATCCAATGGCAAAAGCTAATGAAGTGCTTGCAAATAAAGATGCAACCCAAGATGAAGTAAATGCTGCTTATGAAGCATTAGTAAGAGCATATCTAGAATTGAGATTAATTCCAAATAAAGATTTATTAGAAGATTTAATTAATAAAGCACAAAGCTTTGAAGCTGCTAATTATACAGCTGATTCTTATGCAAACTTACGTTCTGCATTATTAGTTGCTCAATCAACATTAGCAAATGAAAGTGCTGATGAAGCTGCAGTTAAAGCTGCTGTAGAAGGATTACAAGCAAGCATTGATGCTTTAGTACCAGTTAGTGCAGACAATAATGTTGCTTCTGGTGATAAAGTAAATGCTGGTGATAAGACTGCTATTGCAACAGGTGATTCAACAAGTATGTTATCATCAATTGCTGGTTTAGCATTAGCATCTATTGCAATGTTCGGTGCAAAAAGAAGAAAAAAATCTAAATAATTAAAATAATCAATATTTTAAAGAAATAGATTTTATTTAGTAAAAAGGGGAATTGGATCTATGGAGATAATTCCTCTTTTACTTTATCTTTTATTTATGATAAAATATTTTGGAATGGAGTGTTTAATATGAAAAAGAAATCAGCTATATTATTTTATGTATTATCTGTTTTATTTTTAATCATAACTATATTTGTAACTGCATATGGTTGGATAAACTTAGCTAGTTCAGCACAACAAGCTGGAGTATCATTACTAGAACAATGGGTAGTGGTTGCTCAAACATTGTTAGCTACTTCTGGTGGTTTTCTTGCTTTTACATTTATCTTTTTAGGAATTGGTTTAATTTTAAATAAATTAGATAAATAGATAGAATTTGATGATTTATTAAGTAAATCATCTTTTTTTATTGTTTTGATATAAAAGTATAATAATTGCAAATATTTAATATTATGATATTATATGATTTAATTTATAGAATTGGGGTGCAGAAATGGAAATATTAATTGAACCGATTGAAGAATCATTAATAACATTACCAATATTATTTATTGCCTGTTTATTAGTTGAGTATCTATCAAATAAAGATATAACTAATAAAATCTTAAAATATGATAAAATAGGCCCATTTATTGGATCGATTGTAGGTTGTATTCCACAATGTGGTTTTTCTGTTGTTGCAGCAAAATTATATTCAATGAAATATCTTACAACTGGAACTTTACTGGCTATATTCATTGCTACAAGTGATGAGGCCTTAGCAATTTTAGCAATTCATCCTAATTTATGGAAAGTGCTAGTAATATTAATTATTGGTAAAATAGTATTAGGAACATTAGTAGGATTAATAGTTGATTATTTTGAACATAGAAATAGAGATGATTATGAATATTTGCAAATTGCGCCATGTGACTGTGGTTGTCAAGATGGAATAGTTGTACCAGCTTTAAAACATACATTTAATATTTTTATCTTTATTTTATTAACAAATATAGTTTTTACTGTCCTAATTACATATATAGGTGAGGAAAATTTAAGTACGTTGTTGAAAACAAATATGCAATTTCAGCCTATTATTGCTGGATTAATAGGTTTTATTCCTAATTGTGCAGGTTCGGTAGTCTTAACGCAATTATATGTAAGTGGTGGTTTAAGTTTTGGAGCATTATTTACAGGTTTAACTACAAGTGCTGGGGTAGGAACATTAGCATTATTAAAATATAATGATAATAAAAAAATTTCCTTTAAAATATTAATTATTTCATATTTAGTTGCTTTAGCCGCTGGTTATATAATTTCAATTTTGGGATTTTAGTAGTATGTTTATTTTTATTTTGGTGATAATAAATTATAGAGCATATTAGATGACAAAAATAATAATTATTATTATTATTTAAATATAGGAGGGAATCACATGGAAAGAAATGATGATTTAAAGAAAGTTGTATTAGTTGGAACAGGCTTGGTAGGAATGTCAATGGCTTATTCTGTATTAAATACAGGAGGAATAGATGAGTTAGTATTGATTGATATCGATCAAGAAAAAGCAGTTGGAGAAGCAATGGATATTAGCCATGGGCTTCCATATAGTAAAAGTAGTTTAAAAGTAAAAGCTAGTGATTATAGTGATTGTAAAGATGCTGATATAGTAGTAATTACTGCCGGTGCAGCTCAAAAACCAGGTCAAACAAGATTAGAGTTAGCAAGCATCAATGCTAAAATTATGAAATCTATTACACGATCAATTATGGATACTGGTTTTGATGGAATTATTATTGTTGCAAGTAACCCAGTTGATCTAATGAGTTATGTAGTGCAAAAAGTATCAGGTTTACCTACTAATAGGGTAATTGGAAGTGGTACTATTTTGGATACAGCAAGATTAAGATATTTATTGAGTGAACATTTAAATATTGCTTCAACAAATATTCATGCTTATATTTTAGGTGAGCATGGTGATTCTTCATTCGTTCCATGGATGAACACTTATATTGGTTGCAAGAGTATGATGGAATATGTTGTTGAAATGGGTATTGATATGAATGAAATGCATAATATATATAAGGAAGTACAACAAGCAGCATATGAAATTATTAAAAGAAAAAATGCTACTTATTATGGAATTGGATTATCTTTAAATCGTTTAATTACAGCTATTTTAAGTAATGAAAATGCGGTTTTGACTGTTTCTGCTTATCAACAAGGAGAGTATAAGCAAGAAGGCTTATATATTGGGGTACCTGCAATAATTAATCGAAATGGTGTTTCTAAAATCATGACATTACATTTAAATGATGTTGATCAAAGTAAATTTGATAAGAGTTGTGAAACATTAAGAGAAATGATTGATAATGAATTAAATGCAATTATTAATAGTTAATAATTTTACAAAAATTATGTCTAGGTAATTTATCTAGACATTTTTTGTATAGTATTTAAAAACTAATAAAATCGTGTTAAATTATATGTAATAGTTAAAAGGGGAAGAGTATGAAAAATATAATAAAATTATTATTTATAAGTCTATTAGTTACAGGATGTGTCAATCAAGTGCAACAAAAAGATATAATTAAAACAAAGGTTTTAAAGCAACAAGAAATAGCATATATAACTAATCAAAGAGAGATAAAGTTACCTGAAACAATCAAAGAACCACAAGAACCAATTAATCAAGAACAGGATTTACCGGTAATTAAAAATAATCATTTAATTGTAATTGATGCGGGACATCAGGCTCATGGAAATAGTGAACAAGAACCAATTGGACCTGGAGCTAGCAAAACAAAAGCAAAAGTAACTACAGGTGCAACAGGGGTTGGTACTGGTAAGTTAGAATCTGTGATTAATTTAGAAGTTGCAATAAAATTACAACAAAAATTAGAAACATCAGGATATCAGGTAAAAATGATCCGAACTAATCAAGATGTTAATATTTCTAATCGTGAAAGAGCGATGATTGCTAACGATAGTAATTGCGCTGCTTTTATCAGATTACATTGTAATAGTGCTGATTCTAGTAGTGTTAGTGGAACATTAACAATGGCACCATCTTTAAATAATCCTTATTGTAGCCAAATTGCTAAGGCATCTTATAATTTATCGAAATGTATTGTAGATAATATTTGTAGCCAGACGGGGAGTAGAAATCGTGGCGTGATGATTAGCGATACAATGAGTGGAATTAATTGGTGCACAGTACCAGTAACAATTGTAGAAATGGGTTTTTTATCTAATTATGAAGAAGATAAATTATTAAGTGAGAGTAGTTATCAAGATAAAATTGTTGATGGAATAGTAAAAGGAATCAATGCTTATATGGAATGATAAATTTTTCTATGTAATCTTAAAATTATATGCTAGAATATATAAAGTGGGGTGAAAACATGGAAAAAAATATAGAATCAAAGCCACAACCAAAAAAGGTAATAAAAAAAAGACGAATAAAAGAAATTCTTTTCATCGTTTCAATGATTATTTGTTTAGGAATTGGCTTTATCTTTGGCTATATAATCAATAATCAAAATAATAATATAATAAAAAGTAGTGGTGATACTACCATTTTAGATGAAGCGTATCATATCTTAAAAAATGACTGGTATAATCCAAATGATACAAAAGTTAATATTGAAGGTAACTCAATTGCTGCTTTAGTAAGTTCCTTAGGGGATATTCATTCATCATACTTTACCTTTGAGGAATCATTAGCATTTAATCAAAGTGTAGATGGTAATTTTGATGGTATAGGGATTGGGTTTATAAGTTTAAATAGTGGGATTCTTGTTACTGAAGTTTATCCAAACAGTCCGGCCAGTGCCAGCAATATTAAAGTAGGTGACATTATTAATAAAGTTGATAATACTGATATTATAGGTAAAGATAGCGAAGAAGTAAAAAAACTAGTTCGTGGTGAAGCAGGAACAATAGTTAAATTATCTGGATATCGAAATAATGAAAATTTTGTTGCTGATGTAAAAAGAGGTAATGTAGAAACGGCAGTAAATGGTGAAATAAGAGAAGAAAATGGAAAAAAATTTGGTTATATTGAAATTACGACATTTGGGTCATCAACCGGTGAAGAAGTAGAAAATTATTTGGAACAATTTGTTGATGCAAAAATTAATAATATTGTTTTTGATTTACGCGGTAATGGTGGGGGCTATTTAGTGGCTGCTAATGATGTATTAAATTTGTTTGTTGATAAAGGTCAAACAATGTATCAGATGAAAGAAAAAAAAGGTGCTGCTCAAAAAGCTAAGGCATCTGATGGACCAAAATATAATTTTCCTAATAGTTATATTTTAGTTGATGGACAGACTGCTTCTGCTTCAGAAGTTGTTGCTGGGGCACTACAGGAACTATGTAATTTTAAATTAGTAGGAAGCCAGACTTATGGAAAAGGAACTGCTCAAACACAGAAGCAATTAAGTGATGGTTCTGTATTAAAATATACTTATGCTCGTTGGATGTTACCTAGTGGTAAATGGATTAATGGTGAGGGATTAACGCCTGATTATTTAGTTGAAAATACTGATATTAGTGAAATTTCAACTAGAGTAATTGAAAATAATTTAAGCTTTGATTGTGTCGATAGTAATGTTAAATCACTACAAAAAGGATTAAAGATATTAGGTTATGATTGTAAAAGAGAGGATGGTTATTTTTCAAATGAAACTGTTGTTGCCTTAAAGCAATTTGAAAGTGCCAATAATTTAACAGTTGATGGAATTTATCAAGATCATGATAAAGATATTTTATTAAGTAAATTACTTATTTTTATTGATGAACCGGCTAATGATTATCAATATAAAAAATTAATTGAAATTATGAATTAAATATAAAAGCAAAACCAGCTAAAACTATATGTTGAAGCTGGTTTTATTTTTAACGTATAACATTCTTCAATTCTTTATACTGACTTAACGTTTCTAGTGTTACAAACTGGTAGCCATTTCTATCTAATTCTTCCAATGCCATCTCTAGTCCATCTATTGTAAATGTATGAATATCATGAATCAATATTACTGCTCCATCAAAGGCTTTGTTTACTATTGTCTCTTTTATTTTACTTGCATTTTTTACTTTCCAGTCTTCTGTATCTAAATTCCATAGTGCTATCTTCATTCCGTTATTTGCTATTACCTGTTTTGCTGTTTCATTCACTGCTCCATATGGTGGTCGGATGATTTCTGGTTCATATCCTGTTATTTTGAATATCTCATTTTGTGTATCCACTATCTGTTTTTCTGTTCCGTTTGCATCCAGTTTCCTTAAATCCGGATGATCCCATGAATGACTCCCTATTTCAAATCCATGTTCATATACTGTTTTTACTATTTCTGGATACTGTTTTACATTCTTCCCTAGCATTAAAAAAGTTGCTCTTCCGTTATATTTTTCAAACAGTTCTACTGTTCTTAATGTATTGCTTTTATGGGGTCCGTCATCTAATGTTATTGCTATCATTTT